>JAOUFU010000138.1 GCA_029858035.1 Phycisphaerae bacterium | reverse complement strand
GACATTAGGCAGCTACGGGTCAACTCAAGCGGCGTTGAACCGGCTGGAAGATATCCTGAACGATGCCAAAACGGCCGCCAATAGTGTTGGCATCGGATTGATTCCATTTGCGTCGCCGGGATTCAACGACAGGGGGGTACGTGACGGTCATAGCGGGGCACCGCGGTATTTTGAAGACAATCCTCAATCCGTTGAGGGGGACCTGTTCAGGGCGATGCTGCGTGACGTTGTTGTGCCGAAAGTCGACCTGCTGGCTAATAAGATACTAATGGTGACTTCCTTTAACGAGTGGCATGAGGACACGCAGATCGAGCCTACGATGGGAACGGCGGGGACAACCAGGTTGGATGATTCCGTTACGAGAGAATACTACACGGAAGGTGACTACTACGCCGACTATGGTCATTTATACCTTGAGATTCTCCACGATGAAACCGTGTGCTTTAATGGTGACGCCGATTTTAATCACGACTGTATTAATAACTTCAAGGATTTTGTGATATTAGCAGGCCAATGGCTACAGGTGCCGGGAATTCCGTCGGCCGATATTGCTCCGCCGCCTAACGGCAATGGTATAGTAGATTCTAACGACCTGGCTGTTTTAACCGAAAGCTGGCTGACAGCTCCCCCGAGTCAGGCAACGGGGCCGAATCCAGGCGATGGTGCAATAAACGTCCGTACAACAGCCGATTTGAGCTGGACGGCCGGCCCTGATGTCACATCGTACGATGTTTACTTCGGCACGAGCAATCCTGGTATGTTCAAGTGTAACCAGACTGCAACTACGTTCGATCCCGGGACAATGGCTTATAGTACCAAGTACTACTGGCGTATAGATACAGTCAATAGCTATGGCACAACCAGCGGTAAAGTCTGGAGCTTCTCGACTGTGATGTCTCCCCCGCCTTAAAGTAGTTTGTCGACCTGTTCGGCGAGCTGTTTTACGTGGTCGAGGGATTTTTTGAACTGGGCGAGTTCGGAGTCGTTCAAATCCAGCTCGATGATTTTTTCAACGCCCTCTTTTCCCAGCACTGCGGGGACACCTACATAGTATCCTCCGGCATCATATTCGGTATCGCAATAAGCACAGCATGATATTACGGCTTTTTTGTCGGTCAGTATGGCATCGGCCATCTTGACGGCACCGGCAGCAGGGGCGTAAAAAGCGCTGTACCCAAGCAGATTAACGATTTCGATCCCGCCTTTTCTTGTTCGCTCTATCAGCTCGTCGAGTTTTGCTTTATCGAGCAACTCAGTTACCGGCTTTCCACTAATGGAAGTGAAGCGGGGCAAAGGTACCATGTCATCGCCATGACCGCCCATTAAGACACACTTTATATCCTTTATGCTGACACCAAGCTCGGAAGCGAGGAAATAGCTGAATCTCGCGGAGTCCAGCTCGCCAGCCATTCCCATAACTTTATTTTTGTCGAAGCCCGTTACTTTTGATGCGGCGTACACCATCGCATCAAGAGGATTGCAGACGACGATGATGCTGCTGTTGGGTGAATGTTTGGCTACTTGTTGGCTGACATCTTTGACGATTTGCACGTTCCTGGCGAGGAGGTCGTCGCGACTCATGCCGGGTTTGCGGGGAAGACCGCTCGTTATGATAACGATGTTGCTATCGGCGGTTTGTTCCCAGTCGCGTGTGCCGGTTATGAAAGAATCGTAAAGCTGGACAGGACCTGCCTCGGCGATGTCGAGTGCTTTGCCTTCGGCGAGCCCTTCGACTATGTCGAGCAGGACGATATCGCCGAGCTGTCTTGTTGCAGCGATGTGGGCGGTTGTCGCACCGACGTTGCCGGCACCGACGATTGTAATCTTTGCCCTTGCCATTTACGTTTCCTTAACGAAGTGTCTGTTCTATTGTTATAATTCTTTTGCGTCTGTTCGCCATTCGAGGATACCGGCGGAGAAGTCCGGCTGCAACTGTACCTCGATTCTTAAAGACTGAGCGTTTACCGGGTCGAAGCTTACTTTATTGAATTTGCCCTTTTCCACGCCGTAGCTTTCTGCGTTGGGAACCTCCTTCCACTGGTCGCCTTGTTTGTACATCAAGCGCCAGGACTTCGGGATGCGACAGCCTCCACCGCCGGTGTCGTCGAAGAAGTAAACGTCAGCGGAGGAGATTTTCTGTGGCTTGTCAAAATCGTATTGTACCCACTCAGTTGTACCTTTGTGGGGCCACCATGTGAAACGCGGAATGCCTTGGTCGTTTGAGCTTTGGGGCAGCAACTTATCGCTGAGGGCCAGGACGGTGTCATTCTCCCAGCAATGCGAAGCGGTTGTGGGAATGGTCTGTTGGGGGCCGACCCACTCGCGTGCGTCGGTGCCTGTGCCGATTGTGGGGAAGGCGGAAATTCTTAGTCGGGCGCAGCCCATTGGTATTAACGTGACCGATTCTACGGGCTTATCTGATTTGACGGGGCTTTGCTGTAGCTTTCCGACGAGGCCGAGGTGGTCCTTTACCCATTCAGGAATCTTCCTGGCTTTGGCGCGTAACTGGATTGGAGCGGCATCAGCTTCAAAGGGCTGGTCGTCATCGGGCCAATCTCTTCGGACAACCTCGAAAGATGGAGAGGGATTTGCTTCATTTAGCACCAGGCCGTAGTTCCATGGAGTGGTGGGATGTATCTCCAAGGCAGGCCATTTGTCAGTGCCACCTTCGCGGACATATTTTTCGCCAATCTTCAACGAGTACGTCAGCGGACCGCGGTTTACAGAGACGCTGTTTTTATTTTTTTCCCACTTTGTGAGCGTGATGTTCATCTTAAAAATGAGTTTGACGTTGTCACCATTTCTCCACTTACGTTCAATCATTATATAAGAGCGTGAGTGTGCGTTTACTTTTGTTGCTTTTCCGTTTATTTCTACGATGGGATTCCTTGTCCAGCCCGGGACACGCAGATAAAGCGGAAATCGAACCGGTTTGTCGGTTTTGACAGTAAGTTCGATGTTCTCGTCGAACGGGTAATGTGTTGATTCTGAAATCGTTACCACTGTTGCTTTGCCGACTTTTGCAGTGACCTGTGAGGGTGCGTAGAGGACGGCGGCCAGTCCGTTGTCTGGTGTGGCGAGCCATAGGTGCTGTGAGTAGTATGGCCAGCCGTGGCCGCTATTGTGCTGGCAGCAGCGGTGAATGTGCGGGTTGAACAGGAGCATGGGGCCGCCATTTTGGAGTCCCGGGGATTTGTTGTGTCGGTCGCAGAGAATCATATTTGGAGCTGTGAGGTAATGGAGGGCCTTCATGTCCGGGGTCATGGAGGAGGGCAGTGAGTTGAAGGTCACCTCCTCACAGCGGTCGGCCCATTTGGGGTCGCCGGTGAATGTGAGGAGCATTTCGTCGGATAGCATCATCTCTACCATTGCGCATGTTTCGGCGGCCTGTCTGGGGCCGATATATCCCGGGCGGGCGTTCTCATCTGCTCCGAACATTCCTCCCGGGACCTGGCCGTAGATACCCATTACGGTCTGGTAGTCTTTCTCCGTAGCGGCAAGGTGGTTTGGGTCTTTGGACTGCTGGTAAAATACGGCCGGTCCGCGGAAACACTGGGCGATGTTTACAACGTGCCAACTTGCGACACCGCCGGTCCAGTCGGCTGTGTTGAGGTGGATTTTCCTGCCGAGATCCAGGAGGAACTTGTCGCCCGTGCGGTTGTAGAGCCAGTAGACGCTGGCGAGGTTGTCACTTGCCCGCTGGTTCTGCCAGAATGGCTCCAGAAAATCTTCGTCGGGGACTGTGGATTGCCATCGGAAGTATTTTGTCATAAGCTCGATGACCCTTTTGTCTCCGGAATACTCGTAGTAGGACTGTAAGACGTTGAGCATAATCATGTTTGGCCATACATCGGGTTTGGTGCCACCGATTTGCTTAAGGTTTGCTCGTGGTCCGAAGTAGCCATCTTCGCGCTGGCTTGCAATTGTGGCTTCAATCCATTTTTGTGCCTCGTCGATGATTTGCTTGTCAGAAAGCACGTACCCAAGATTGCAGTAACCTTTTAGCCAGTAGGGGAGTTCTTCCCATGGGCTGTGGCCCTCGCCGGTAGCGCTGAGCCAGGCATTGTCTTCCTTTTTGAGGAATTGGCTGATTTCAAGCAAGTGGCCAGTGAAGCCCTCGGCCTCCAGCTCAAGCTGTTTCCGGACCCAACCCTGCGGTTTTATTGCGCCAATTGGCAGCTTTATAAAGGGGGTTGGTGTCAATGGCGGACGGTTGCCGACGTAGAAGCTGTTTGTTGCTTTTGTGTTCGGCTGTTGAACAACATCAATAATTTCACTGCAGCCGAGGGAGGCAAAGCACACGAGCAAAACGGCACTAAGTAGAGGATACTTAAACATTATGATCTCCTTCAAATTCAGATAATCAGCAATATCTAAATTAAAGCCTCAATCGAGCCTTCAACGAACCACCGATAAGCCTCAGAATGGTGGATAAAACCGTTATTATATACAAAAAGCAGAATTTTGCTAATAAAAAATGAGGTATAGCATATTCCCAATCATACCTTAACAGTTATAATTGCAATTGCTTACGATGTTAAACACGAAACGAAATGCAAGATGTAAACATTACAATAGTATGCGATAATAATCCGTATAAAAAAGGATTAGAAACGGGGTGGGGATTTTCCTGTTTAGTAGGCGGGCGTGAGAAGACCATCCTTTTCGATACCGGGCCGGGCGGCTCTTTGCTCGTCAATATGGAGAAGTTGGCGATAGAGCCGCAAAGCATAGATACAGTTGTTCTCTCTCACGTTCATCCAGACCATACAGGCGGATTGGAGGGCTTTCTTGAAAAGAACCCCGATGTAACTGTTTATCTGCCGAAATCGTTACCCGAAAGATTCAAAGATAATGTGCAGGCGCAGGGAGCAAAAGTTATTGGGGTCGGGCAGCCAATGGAGATTTGCGGAAATGTCTGGTCCACGGGCCAACATGGAAAATGGATTAAAGAGCAGGCTTTAATTATTCGTACAGGAAGGGGCTTGATAGTGATGACGGGCTGTGCGCATCCGGGTATTGTAAAGATGGTAAATGCAGCCAAAGATTTAGTAAAGGAGGATAGACTTTTGGTTATGGGTGGTTTTCATCTGGAGTGGGCAGGGAAAAACAAGATAGAAAAAATCATTTTGGCTTTTAATCAGTTGGGCGTGCGATATGCAGGTCCCTGCCACTGTACCGGTGAAAAAGCAAGGAGCATGTTCGAGGAGTGTTTTGACATGAAATATATAAAACTCGGCGCAGGGAAGGTGATAACCATTGCCGATTTGCGGTAAAGCTGGTATAATAGAATATAATAGAATAGAAAGAGGTCTGGATAGTATGCCAGCGGGAAACATTAGAGAACTTGAGCGAGTCGATGACGAGTTTATTCCGGCCGACGCCCTACCCCTCTGCTCGAAATGTCTTAAACCCTGTAATCCACTCCAGAACTACTGCGATAATTGCGATTCCAACGATGTTATCAATCCATTGGCATCCTATATACCATTGGTGCGCATTCGTTTCAGGTGCGGATTCTGTGGAGACATGTGGCGGAAAGTGCTGTATGATAAAGAAGGTTCTATAATAATATGGTCACTCTGTTTGTTTATGACTATTGCTTTTGCCCCCATATTGATAATCGTGGGTCTTCCATTATTTTTAATAGAAAAGATTGAAAATCCCGAGCTTCAAAGAACAGTAGAGACAGTGTTTTACATCCTTTTGGTGCTGTTATTGATACTTTACTTTATGCTGGGATACCTGTTATTTTAAGCCAGTTTCGTTTTCACAGGCATCCAGATAGTTTCTTATTGTGCGAAATTGTCGATAATAGTGACATACGAAATTCAAGGACAGAGACAGTTAGGGACGGTTAAATATTTAATAAATGTTTTCTTGACAATTCCCGGCTGATAATGAATAATCAAATGTAGTAGCTTCTGAATCCGGATGTACAGAGGGAAACTGATGCGTTTGGTTGTAAAAAAAGACGATCGCACCATCGAAGAGTTTCGGTTCGGGGAGGGGCCAATCTATATCGGCAGGCTACCCAACAGCCAGGTTTTTTTGCCTGAGGCGATGGTGTCACGGCAGCATGCCGTAATATTCATGACCGGGGATGGGAAATGGATTGTGGAGGACCTTGATTCTGCGAACCAAACGTATCTAAACGAGGAGACGGTCCATAAGGCTGAAATTAAGACGGGCGATGTCCTTCGTATATCTGATTTTACTCTGGAAATATATCTCGAAGATGAAAGGGAGACCGAGAAACCAACTCATTTGGAAGATACTCTTATAACGGCTTCGGCTTCTCGTGGACCTCGGATTATAGTACGAAGGCCGGATGCGGAGCATGCCCCTGATCTTAAATTGCCGGCCAAAAGGGTGAAAGATTTTATGGAGGCGACGGAGGCAATCTGCAAAGCAAAAGGGCCGGACAAACTGCTGCAGGTCTTATTGGGTGTTATGTTGAGGCAATTTGGGGGATATCGCGCTTGGTGTGCTTTGAGAAATGAGTCAACCGGCCCGATGACGACTCACGCAGGCAAGAGCCGGGAGGGCCAGACTGTTGCACTAAGCGATATAAAACTTAATGATCATATTACTCAAGCGGTTGAAAAAGGCCAGTTCTTACTTTTACCGCAAGTTTCAGGACGGATTGAGGGGGATGGGATACGGTCGGCAATGATAGCACCTGTTATGGACCCAATGGGCTGTTTCGGCGCGCTGTATGTCGATAATGATACGGAACACGAGCAGTACAACCTCAGTGATTTGGACTACCTGATGCTGCTGGCAATCAGCACAGCTGCTATACTGGAAAACTTCTGAAACCGGCGAGCCGTACCGGTGAATCCCGGTATGGCGGAACGCGGGCAGCCTATTGTCTTTTGTATTTGCCCATCAGTTGGCCTTCGGCAAGGATGTGTCCTTCCATAGCGTTGAGCAAGTCACTTTTTGCAGCCCCGGCGGTCAGATCGAGTTCCTTATCGAGCGCGTAAATCTTAAAGAAGTATCTGTGTGTTCCGCTGGGGGGACAAGGGCCGCCATAGCCAATCCTGCCGAAATCGGTGATTCCTTGCCTGGCTCCGTTGGGGAGAGTTTTATCAGGGGGAATGTTTTCGTGTAACTGGGTTGTATCAGCAGGCAGGTTGAACAGGACCCAGTGTACCCATGTTCCCATCGGCGCATCGGGGTCGTCACTTATAATGGCAATGCATTTAGTGGCTTCCGGAACGGTTTCCCATTGCAGGGGCGGGGAAATATCAGCGCCATCACAGGTGTACTTAGGCGGGATTAAAGCCTCGTGCTCAAAGGCCGAACTTGTAATTTTGATATCCATTTTTTTGCCTCCTTTCGAACGCAAATGTGTTTCCTCATTTTTCTTACATGAGCAAAATAAAACTATGAGTACAATATGCAAAATGATAATTTTTTTCAACATAAGATTACTACTACTGACTTTTTTAATTTGCTTTGTTTTGTCTTTTTAGCTGCATATCCTGTTTTTCAAAAGCTTTTCTGTTAAGGTGAGCGAACTGGCTGTAGACTACATCGTTGAACATCCGCATCTTTACATTTACGTATTCGTTATGCCAGTAATCGAGCATGTCATCTGAGTATGGAATTCCTTCGGGGTTTTGTGGTGTATAGTGCAGCAGTTTCTTATCGTAGTATTCGAGTCCGCCGTGCATGTCTTTAAAGTTTCCGAATACCCACCAGGAAAGGGCCACCCAGGGTCCTTCCTTCAGGTTTTCGTAGTACAGTTCCATTGTTTCGACCGGCGTAGTATAAGTTACGATATCCTTTGAACCGGTAGCATCAATCTGACCGCTGACGCCGATGAACCACATCATGGCCTCTTTTGCACCTGCCAGCTCAATGGTAGCGAGCATCGCATGGGTATCGTTCCAGCATTCAGGCAGCCAGGTGGCGGGGTCGTTGGAATTCTTGCAGACTCGGACGTCAAGGCCCTGCGGGTAGTATTTTGTGCGCAGACGGTGCCATTCGGTCGTGTGGGCACGGACTTTCTCCCGTGGGATGGACAAGTCGGCCGGGTCGAATGGGCTGAACCGGTGGATCCAGTAATGATAGACATCAACGCCTATGGCCTGAGTGTTTGTGGGTAATGCGTGTCGTCCGTGTCCTTCGACGTCCTGTCGACTGGCGGCGTAGCAGCCCTTATAATCAAAGCCTGTATAGCTGATGAGATTGTACCAGCCGCGGATATGAGCAAAGGGAGTCTGTTTGTCCCGTTTGAAGTAACGGACCCTTTTGTTGAAGTCGCTGTAGACTTTTTCGAGGCCCTTGGTGCCGAGGCCGCAGAGACCTTCGTCGCCGAGCTTGACGGCCAATATGTTATTGATCAAGCGTCGACCCGTTGCAGAATCCCCTTCCGGATTAGTGAGAGATTTATCCCGGTTCATCCAGAGCTTGTCGAGTATGGACCGGACTTTCTCGTAGGAAGTTTCGGTTGAGTGATTGTGATAATCGGCGAGAATAATAAGCTGGCGGTTTTTAAAGCAGCGGAGCATTAAGTTAATAATCTCGTCGCGGTACTCGGGTTTTCTTGGATAGAGCATGATTGCCGTCGACCATTGGCTTGCAATGTCGATTCGTCGGATGTTCTCTTCGTGGAAGGTCTCAAGGGGCGTTCCATCCTTATGTTCCATCAGGTTGTACTCGAAAAGGTATGGCAGGATGCCGATTCCCTGCTGTGGACTCCAGTGACGTATTGGGACATAAGAGTAGCTAACCACATCTCCATAAACGAAACCCTGTTGTAATTTATTTGCTGAGGGAGGAGGGGGCTTTTCTATTTGTGGATTAGCGAGGGCACTGAGAGAGCAGAGACCAATGACAGCAAGAAGGAAATCTCGCAATATGAATTTTTTCCATTCGCTACACATTTCTTTTACAGGCATTATCGTTGTTAAAGATTGTTACAGTATAATTTTTTCCTGAACTGTGTCAAATCGAGCGACCTTGCCCTGGCGGAGTCCGAGCATTCCCATTTGTAATGCGGTCTGGACGTGGTAGGCCAGGGGCATCGGGCTGAGCGTATCGGTTTTGCGCGAGCGGCAGCAGTCGAGGAAATTTTGCCAGTATCCAACAAAGTCCTCGCCGCCATTTATGCCGAAGCGCTGGGCTTTTTTCTTTGAGCCCTGGGATGGGATAAAAACGATATCGTTGTTTTCTATTGTGAGCGTTCCATCCCATCCGCGAATTACGGGAATACGCTGTCCCGAGCCGCGAGCACCTGTGCCAGGATAGTCGTTTGCCTGAGTTCCGAGCACAGCAACTGTGATATTTTCGGGATAATCAATGAGAGTATTGAAAGTGTCTGGAATTTCGCGGTTTTGGTAGCGGAACATGCCGCCTGTTGCGACGACCTTAGCAGGCATTGTGACACCGAGCATGTGCACAACGAGAGTAAGGACATGAGGGAAGAGGTCGGTCGACGGTCCGCCGGCATAGTCCTCATACATTCGCCAGCGGAAGAAGCGGCTGACGTCGAAGGGACGTTTAGGTGAATCACCCAA
>JAOUFU010000679.1 GCA_029858035.1 Phycisphaerae bacterium | reverse complement strand
CTTTACTTGCGCCGCCGCAAACAGCCCCCATTACAGCGGCGCATCGGAACATCTTGCCGGTCTTGTTGATATGAATAGCTTGCAAGTCCTGTTCTGTTGCCAGTGTCTTTTTTAGAGGGGCTTTGAGGTCGGCCATCTGTCCTGCAATCATTCCTGCCGGCCCGGCGGCATCCGCCAGTTCATGAACCAGCCTTATTGCAATAGCCGGCTCATCAATATCTGTTGCCAAAATCTCAAAGGCCAGAGTCAAAAGGGCGTCGCCGGCCAGGATAGCCGTCGCTTCATCGAAGGCCTTATGGCAGGTCGGCGAACCTCTTCGAAGGTCATCATCGTCCATCGCCGGCAGGTCATCGTGTACGAGTGAATATGTATGCACCATCTCGATAGCGGCGGCGGCAATTTCAGCGTTGCGGTTTGTTTTGCCGCCAACCAGCTCGCAGCACCATAGGACCAGCGCCGAGCGTATGCGCTTGCCTGGTGCAAACAGGGTGTATTTCATCGCTTCCTTTAAGTCGCCGTTAATCTCGGTGTGCCCGGCCAGGAGACGGGCCAGAGTGTTATTTACGAGCTGGGCCTTATTTTGTAACAGCGCATTGAAGTTCATTGACTATTTACTATTGACTATTTACGATTGGTAATCGGAAAAAACATTTTGTTCGATACTAAATGGAAAATAGTAAATAGTAAATAGAAAATTGTAAATGGTTCTAATTCTTGGCGTTACGGCATCGGGGAAGGGGCAGTTGGCGTTTGGGCTGGCTGAAAGTCTGGGTGCTGAAATAATCAGCATCGACTCGATGAAGGTCTACCGGCGAATGGACATCGGCACGGGCAAACCGCCCAAAGAGGCCCGCGAAAAGCTCTCCTATCATTTAATTGATGTGGTTGAGCCCAGCGAAGCGTTCAGCGTCGCCACCTTTCTGGATTTGGCCAATGGTGCAATAGAGCAGATTAAGAGTAGAAAAAGGCCGATTATCGCGGTTGGCGGGACCGCTCTTTATATAAAGGCGCTTCTTTATGGCCTATTTAAAGGCCCGGGAACTGATGAGCAAATACGCGCGGAATTGCGGGCACGGGCGGAAACCGAAGGCTCCGAACTCTATCGCGAATTAGCAGCAATCGACCCGGCAGCCGCCGAGCGCATCAGCCCCAACGATACGAGGCGTATCATCCGTGCCCTGGAGGTTTATAAAATCACCGGCAAACCCATATCGAGCTTCCAGAATCAGTTCAATGCGGAAGAGCCTTTGCGGGACTGGAAGATAATCGGGCTGCGGAGAGAAAAGGCTGAGGAGAACAAGAGGATAAACGCCCGGGTCAAAAGGATGATCGAAGCCGGGCTTATTGATGAGGTGAAATCTTTGCTTGGCGAAGAAAAACCTTTAGGCAAACAGGCCCGATGCGCAATCGGCTACGCTGAGATAATCGATCACCTCTCTGGCCGAACAACTTTGGAAGATGCGGTAGAGCTTATCAAGAAGAACACACGCCGGTTAGCCAAGAACCAACGTACATGGTTTAAAACGTTTGCGGATGTCAAGTGGCTTAACCTTGAGCCGGAAGAATCATACGAAAAAATCTTCGGCCGGGCGAGAAGGACGATTGACAATTCAGGATTTGAAGGTGGAAATGGATAATGAACGATATTTTTCGTTCTAAGTTTGTAGTTGTAACTGGCGTTGTGCGCGGAGAACGGCGGCGGCATCGCCCAGAACAAGCTGTTTTATCAAACTGGCGGGAACGAGCGTAAGGCCCATATTAAATAATTTCTCCTCCACCATCGAGGCAATTGTCCTTGCGGTTTGCCGTGAAACATTATGCTTTTGGATCAGGTCTTTTACAATTCTGGTCTTGTCCCATCGAGACCTTCTGTCCAGGTGGTCGTTTTTGCAGAGCATCTCGGCGTCCGCCAGCTCCTCGACGTCAATCGAAACAACCTCAATTCTGGAGCGTTTGAGCCTGCGTTCGAAGTTGTGCTCGCTCAGGGCCACCGCGGCTTCCTCATATCTGGTGGCCGCCAGAACGGCCTTGATTATGGAAAAGATTTCGCTGCTGGTTGCAGTTCGGCGGTGTTGTCTTTTGTAAAGATAAAACGTTACGACCTCCGCCAGCTCTTCAGCGACATAAATATCCGGCCGGCCAATCGAGCTCAGGGCCGTGCTGATAGTCCCTATGATTTTGGTGTGCAGATACTCTTCGACGCTGCCATCCATCTTTATGACTTTAAGCTGCATTTTTATACCCTCCCTTATCTTCCATGATATAACTTAACATCGTCTCCATCCGTCCGTGGCTGCGATGCAGCGGAT
>JAOUFU010000678.1 GCA_029858035.1 Phycisphaerae bacterium | reverse complement strand
ATCCAACCCATATACTTGTTTCACTAGGGATAGAAGCTCAAATTTGCTGATCGGTTCGGATGCCACGTGCCACACTCCCTGCATCTCCGGGTGTTCGTGGATAATCTGGGCGATAATGTCAGCAAGAGCATAGGTGGTGAACCCGCTGAAGATGGCTCGTTTGTAGCCGCGAACGGTCTTCCCTTCTTGACTCAAGAACCACTCGAGCAAGCCGTGAGAGGTCTTGAGCTCGCGTCCTATCATGGAGGTCCGCAAGGTCAGGCAACCATCGTAGCTGACCTCGCCCAGGAATTTGGTCCTTCCATAGACGTCTTCTGCATCGGCCACATCGCTTTCCACATAGTTCCCTTTGCGGCCGGAGAAGACGCAGTCGGTGCTGATGTGAATCATGCGAGTGCCAACGGCCTGACAAAGCCGTGCAAGTCGGTGGGGAAAGAGCGCATTGATGGCGATGCTGAGCAAAGGATCCTTGGCCGCAGGCAGTTGCTTGACAATGCCAATGCAATTGATGACGGCAACAGGCCGGGCACTGGCCAGCGCGTGCACCACGCTATCGAGATTCTCAGCCCGTACGTTGCCCAGCAGAGACATCTGGCGCAAGACAGGGTGATCGGCGTATATTGTCGCAGGGCCACGCACGGTGCCAATGACCTTGAAGCGATGAGAAAGCACCTGCATCAGTTTATGGCCGAGCATCCCGGTGGCGCCTAAAATGAGAATATTCATGCGAAAGACATCCCTCAGTTTACTTTCTTCCCATCCAAAAGCTCCCGCTGGTTAACAAATGCTTAGCGGGGTCATAGAGTGGAAAAGCGGCAATCAACTCCTCTTTCCGATCAGCCGTCAGATAAGACATTGCCAGCAAAACCTCGAACCGGTCATTAAAGCAAAGGAACGCCTGTAATAGATAGGCCTCTGTCCAAAACATCCGAAAGCGCGGATTAGTGGCGTATACTTTGGGATACTCGCAGGGCAGAGAAATATCGTGAAAGTGGACGATGACCCCGGTTACTGTGCTTCGGGACGAAAGTCAATGCCGGCCAAATCGCTGCGGCGGTCCCGCACTTTGCGCCGTTCCAAATCTGCCAAATCTGGCACAAGTGAATAGTAGTGCACGGGCATGGCCAGGCAACCCCATCGGACGTCGCGCTCTCTCACCGCGTGATACGTGAAGCATTGTCGTCACCAGATAGACCTCGCTGTTCTATAACCCCACCACTTTTGTTGTGCTGTACTTGTTTAGCGTCAAGCGGGGGCAGGTTGTGGAGAGCCTAGCGACGGCGGGTTTTTGGAAATCATTACCAATCGCTATCCGAATAAAACTCCTTCGATATATCTTCTACCTGTTCTCTAATCCGTTCAATTTCTGATTCTGTAAGCCTGTTCTTCCAGTTCCATATACTCGATTTACTGTCGCGCTTTGTAAAATCAGCTGCGCTTTCAGGTGCCTCGCTTGGGTTTGAAGGATCAGTATTTTCTTGAATCACTGTCCTAACATGTTGTGAAAAATCCAAGTCAAACCTCTTGAACAAATTTTGAAAATGGTGGAGTGGATCTCGAGAAATATCTTCGTGACGCAGAAAAATCCAATCCTCATGATTGCTCTGATATTCGATTATGACCTGGTGTATAATTCTCCAGAATAAAATTGCTTCATCTATAACATCATGTTCTTCGTTTGAATATTCTTTAATTTGTGCTTCAAAAGAGTATAGATAATCTCTCATAAGAAGAGGCTGTTGCAGTAAGCTTGAAAAGGGGCATACCCAGTTTAGCCTTTTTAAGCTGCTCGCAAAGGCCGCTGGATGTCTTATTAGAACTAGGACGTTCATGTCGAATCTCTTGTACAGCCATTCAGCCGAAAAAAAAGCGATCGGATCCTTGACAAGAGGCGTCGCTTTACGGGAACGATACGTAGAAAAACTTTTGTATGCCCTTAACACCCTTTTTGCATGTTCTCGGGATCTAACAACCTTAAGTCCTCCAATTATATTTTTTATTATAGTGTTTATATTGTAGCGGAATTCAATCGTGTCTTTAATGTGTTTGTAATAGTAGGTAGATTCATTTTCGTCCGTAATATATGTATACCAATAAACAAATTTCGCACCACAGGCACTCGGAATAAACGTTGGGTTAAATGGCTCATGAATATAGCCAACTGATGGAGACGCAGATATCATTCTCCCTACCCAGGTCGAACCAGAACGATGAGAACCTGTAACAAGTATTGGTTTCCTGGAAGTCATACCCATGTTCCCTTCGTATAACATGTGTGGTGTGGGAGCGCCGGCCCTCCGGTCGGTGCAGAGGAT
>JAOUFU010000137.1 GCA_029858035.1 Phycisphaerae bacterium | reverse complement strand
GATACACGGTAATTGAACGCCGGCCAAAGCGAAAACCGTTTTAATTATTATGCATGGGGTCATGGCTACTACTGCCAGACGAAGCAAAGCGCCATACGAGAGCGATACCCTGCACGATGAGGCAAACAATAAACCTATCGCTGCAAATATGAGTGCCAGAATAATTCTATAGACGTAAGAGCTTAGAAGAGCGATGGGATATATTATTATAACGAGATACTTTTTTGTGTTATTCAGGAAACGCGTTATACGGTCGCTGTTCAAAGTAAAACTTTTGACCTGTGAGAGGTCAATCGTTCGCGTCTCAAAATCGCTATGTGTTATTATCGAATTATTGGTAAGCAGGAAGAAGGCATTTGCGTCTGCAGGAGATTCGATAGAGCCCGTAGTATCGATGACTCCAATTATTTGGTTACTATCCGGTTCCCTGATAAAATACGGCTGGGGCTCTTCAATCGAGACCTGGCCATCGGTGATAGTGATCTCCGGGATTTGTTCAACGAGGGTTGGAGCGTCATTTTTGACAAATCCGGCGAAGCCCGTATGAATTTTGACCATCATGGGTATCCAGCAGACGGCCAGGAGCAAGAGCAGGTATCCAAAGCATATTCGTTTCCAGTTTAAGCCCACATCTCTATACAAGTCTTTCGAGAAAAACGACAGAACCGGTAAATGGATAATAGAGAACTTCTTCATAATCCTTTATGCCTCCACATTATTTTTTGCCACCTTTTGTATTTCAGGAAAAAACCGAGAAGTCATTGTATGGAAGAATTTTCGATGTTGCCAACATAAATTTCGTATTTGCGTTAGAATATTTGCGGCACATTTAGTGAGATATTTGTCGATTGCTTGACATTTTGCGTGGCTTTTGACATACTGGTGTGGAAGATATCGATATTTAGTTAATGTTTTTGGAGTAAAAAATGAGAGCATCTGAAATGAAAAAAGGCCAGACGGTCAAGATAGACGGCAAGCTGTATGCGATTGTGGACTATCAGCACGTCAAATTAGGCAAGGGCGGTGCGGTCTTTCAGACCAAGATAAAGAGTCTGGCCGACGGTACAATACAAAATGTTCGTCTGCGCTCGGAAGAGATAGTCGAAGAGGCGTATCTGGACAAGATTACTTATGAGTATCTTTATTCTTCGGGCAGCGAGCACGTTCTGATGGATATTAAGACCTACGAGCAAATCAGTCTCGATGATGACGCGTTCGGTGACGGTCAGAAATACCTCAAACCAAATACACAACTACAGGTTACGATGTACGAGGGCAAGCCGATTTTAGTAACCCTTCCTAATACGGTGGATTTAGAAGTCACCGATACTCCTCCCGAGATTAAGGGTGCGACGGCAACGAACCAAAATAAGCCGGCCACAATGGAAACCGGTCTTATCGTTCAGGTACCTCCCTTTATTAAAGTCGGCGAAATTATCCGTGTCGATACGCGCACCGGTGAGTACGTAACGAGAGTTTAAGATGCGTGAAGCGAGATTCTGATACAAAATATAAAACTTAATGATTGATACAATCAGCAAAATCCTATTGAAAATCTTCGGTTCCCGTAATGAGCGGATGGTAAAGGCGTATTCTGTTATCGCTCAGGAGGCAGGCGCATTCGAGGAGTCGTTCAAAGGGCTCGATGATGAGGGGCTTCGAGCGAAGACAGCGGAATTCAAAGAGGTGCTGAAAGCCGGTGGCAGTCCCGAGGACATACTGCCTGAAGCCTTTGCGGTAGTGCGCGAGGCGGCAAGGCGAAATGTCGAGATGCGTCATTTTGATGTTCAGCTTATCGGGGGCGATGTCCTCTATGAGGGCAAGATTGCCGAGATGGTTACGGGTGAGGGCAAAACCTTAGTGGCGACGTTAGCGGTATACCTTGTTTATCTGACGGGACGAAAGGTCCATTTAGTTACGGTCAATGATTACCTTGCGAAGCGGGATGCGGAATGGATGGGCCCGATCTATCAAGCTCTTGGAATGACCGTCGGTGCGATCCAGGCGGACATGGATACGATGGGAGACGAGAGGAGGACACAATACGAGTGCGATGTGACATACGGCACGAATAACGAGTTCGGCTTCGATTATCTTCGCGACAATATGAAGATATCGCTTGAGCAGATGGTACAGGGGCCGTTGCAGTTTGCGATAATCGACGAGGTGGATTCGATTCTGATTGATGAAGCGCGGACACCTTTGATTATATCGGGGCCGGCCTTTGATGATGTAAGCAGGTATAAAGAAGCAGACCAGGTGGCAAGGAAGCTTATGGCAAAGCAAAGTAACTATGACCGCCTGAAAAAACAAATTGATTCGGCTCAGCGCAAAGGGGCCAACGCTCAGGGCGAATTAGCCGAGGCGAAAAGGGACAAAGACAGCAAGAGAATCGCAAAGGCCCAGAAGGTAATCGCGGAGAGCCAGAGGGAGCTTGAGAGGGCAGAAGCGGAACTGGCCGGCGCTACGGAATATTACGAAGTCGAATACGATAAAAAATCGGCGCATCTTACGCATGAAGGCGTAGGCGCGGCGCAGGAGATAGCGGGGGTTGGTTCATTCTTTACGGGCTCCAATATGGAATGGCCGCATCTTTTAGAGCAGAGCCTGCGGGCGCACGTGACCTTTGAAAGAGAAAAAGACTATGTAGTTATGGAGGGCAAGGTCATAATCGTGGACGAATTTACAGGTCGATTGATGCACGGGAGGCAGTGGTCGGACGGGCTCCACCAGGCAGTCGAGGCGAAGGAAAATGTCGCTATAAAAAAAGAGACCCAGACATTGGCCACTATCACGCTGCAGAATTTCTTCAAGCTCTATGACCAGATATCGGGAATGACGGGAACGGCGGCAACCGAGGGTGAGGAGTTTATGAAGATATACGACCTCGACGTTGTGGTGATACCGACGAACAAACCCTGCATCCGAGACGACCAGGAAGACGTCATCTATAAGTCGATGCGTGAGAAGTTTAACGCGATAGTGGAAGAGATACATGAGGTGAGCAATGCCGGCAGGCCGGTGCTTGTTGGCACGGTCAGCGTGGAGAAAAACGAGGCGCTGTCCGAGGCACTTGAGAAAAGACTGGGTCTTGAGCATGAGGTCCTTAACGCCAAGCATCACGAGAGAGAAGCAGTGATTGTGGCGAAGGCGGGCCATCAGCACAAGGGCCGGGACGGGCGAATGCGAGGCAATGTGACAATCGCAACGAATATGGCGGGGCGCGGTACGGACATTAAACTCGGCGAGGGTGTTCTCTTTGAAGTTGTGAAGGTAGATGATGATCCATCCGAGAAAGGTGTTAAGGTCTATACACTTAAGCCAAGGAATGCTGACAACCAGATTACCTTCAAGTCAAATGAACCATTGGCGCGAGTGTTCCGAATACGCGAGGGTCAAAAATGGGTCGGGGGGCTGCACGTGCTCGGCACGGAGCGTCACGAGGCCAGAAGAATCGACAACCAGCTTCGGGGGCGGACTGGCAGACAGGGTGACGCGGGGTCGAGCGAGTTTTTCCTGAGCTTCGATGATGATTTGATGCGGGTTTTTGCACCGGACTGGACGGTAAAGGCACTTTCGTGGATAGGGTGGGAAGAAGGACAGCCAATCATACATAAACGGATAAGCAAGGGTATCGAAAAGGCACAAAAGAAGGTCGAAGAACGAAACTACGAGGTGCGCAAGAGCCTGCTCGAATATGATGAGGTGATGGACTACCAGCGGAAGATTTTCTATGGGCGGCGTCGGAAAATTTTAGGCGGCAAAGGGCTCAAGAACATTATCGAGGAGATGATAGAGGCCACCATCGAACAGAATTGTGAGACGATGCTCAGCGAGCAATATCCTCTGAGGTGTATCATTGAGTGGGCGAGGACGAGTTTCGGTGTTGATTTAAAGGTTTCGGATATTTCGGGGATTAAGTCCGAGGAGATTGAACAAATAATCAAGCGTCAGGCCAAGGATGAGGCCGGGAACAACATATCGATTTCTTTAGGTGAATATTTAGAAGACTACGAAGACGTGAGCAGCTGGGACGTCGCGGGTTTGTGCAAGTGGGCGATGAGCGCTTTTCGAGTGAGTTTGAGCCCGAGCAAAGTCAAAGAGCAGGGGCCTGAAGAGATTGAGGAGCAATTGATTTCGGCGGCAGCGGAGCAGATTGATAAAAAAGATTGTTCGCAACTTTCCGAATTTTTGAGAAAAGATTTTGGCCTTCGGACGTTTGCCGAATGGGCACACGCGAAATTCGATGTAAAACTGGACCACAATGAGCTGGCGGAATTGAGTGTTTCCGAAATTCGTGATCAACTCAGAGAGAAAACGGCATCGAAATACAAAGAAAGGGAGATTAAGTATCCTGTTGAATTTGCGATGAATATGGTTTACGGGCCCCAGGGCGCTAATGTATATGCGTACGAGTCACTTGCCGACTGGGCGAACAAAAAATACAACGCCGGCTTTTCAGTTGAGCGAATACAGGATACCAAACCTAAACAACTGCACAGGCAACTGCTGGAATTGAGTGAGCGCTTTAACAATGGTGAGCTGGAGCGTGAGCTGGACAGTAAGATTTCCAGTTTGGATACCGGCGGGTTGGTCAACTGGGCGAATGAGCGGTTCGGGGTGAGCCTGACCGAAGATGAGCTCGGCGAAGAGGATGAGCGGAAGGAAAGGTTGGCTGAGGTGGGAAGGGAGTTTCTGCGAGCCGAATTGAGCGACCTTGAAAGGTACGTTTTGATCCAGGTGTACGACAGCACGTGGAAGGACCATCTGTACACGATGGACCATCTGAAAAACAGTATCTGGATGCGGTCGATGGCGGAGAAGGACCCGAAGACAGAATATAAGCGGGAAGGGCACCGGATGTTCCAGGAGATGTTAGGCACTATCGAGGACCGTGTTACCGATATTATCTTCAAAGTGCGTCTTGAGGCGGGGGCCCAGGCGAGAAGCGTCTGGAATGTAAGTCAAACGGCGCACGATGAGGTTGGTCAGTTTTCGATGGCCGAGCGTCAGCGAGCGGCGGCGCAGGCACCACAGGGTGAGCAGAAAGTGAAGCAGATTCGTCTTGAAAGTCCGAAGGTAGGCCGGAATGAGCCGTGCCCATGCGGCAGCGGGAAGAAATACAAGAAATGCTGCGGAAAAAACCAATAGCCCGGATTTGGTATATGAAATCGTACAAGGCATCAAGAAATTGATATTGCAGGGTTTACCGGGGAAAGACGCGAGGATGCTCTGAGAGTTAATTTTGAACGGAAATTGCAGATAGAGTTTCATAGAACAAAAAATAACCGTTGATGCGGGATTTCCGGCTGCCGGGCCGATCTCAGCTCAAAATTTGCCTTTTTGTCGGTTTTGGCGGGAAAAATGTGGGAAAAAATTTTTTATTTTTTTTATTTTTTCACTTGACACGTAGCTATTACCGCGGTAATATTACCATTATAACAATAATACTGCTTTAAGGAGTCCGGCATGAAGAAGAAGCTTTCAGAGATTCGATTAGGTCGATTGGAGCTACGGATCATGAATGTCGTCTGGGACAAGGGCCAGGCAACAGTTCACGATGTAAAAGATGTTATATCCCGGGGCCGAAAACCCGCGTATAGCACGATACTGACTATGATGCGGAAGCTGGAAGCCAAGGGGTATCTGGCGCACGACGTGGATGACCGGACCTATGTTTACCGGGCCGCGATAAGCCGACAAACTGTGCGCCATGGAGTGCTCGGTGACCTTCTCGACCGTCTTTTCGAAGGCTCACCCCTGCTGCTGTTGAATAATCTTGTGGAACAGGATCTTATCAGCGAAGAAGAGGTCCGCGAAATCCGAAAACTGATTGGGAAAAGGAGAAAGAAAAAATGAGTAATGTACTGACTTCATTGGCCGACGTGATATTAGAGTATCTGCTGTTTGGCACCGCCGCCGCGGTCGTACTGGTGCCGTTGGCGTGGGCACTCATCAAGGCCGGCAAAATCCGGGCACATGTTTATCGTCACATGATTTGGCTGTATTCTCTGATAGGCGTTGCCTTATTGCCTGTAATCTGGCTGCACGGACCAAAACTAAAGTTAGCCGTCCTTACTACGCCCGCTGAACTAACTAAAGGCACCAGCTTGGTAGAAACCAATATCAACGATACTATCACATACAATCGACTCTTGCCGACCGAGCCCACCACACCGCGACCATCTCACGAAGAAATGGCGCGGGAAGCTAACACAAATGTACGAGCCTTTTCCGTTAAGGCGGCATTTGCCGGGGTGTGGCTTGTGGGATTTGTCTTCATGCTCAGTCGATTGGGCGTTGGCTGGTATCGCCTTCGTCGAATCTGCTCAAGAGCAACGCCTGTGCCACAGTGCGAATATTTCCGGGACACAAACGGACGGGAAATAAAAGTGCTGTTGACGTCTCAGCTATGTGGGCCGGTGTGCTTCGGAGTTATTCGACCGGTTGTTATGCTGCCGCGAGAAATGTATGACAAAAGTTTGGCAAAAGATATCCAAATGGTCCTGACCCACGAATTGGCGCACATCAAGCGACGAGACTGCTGGACAAACTTCTTTCAGCGCACTATTGAATCAGTGTTCTTCTTCCATCCTCTTGTCTGGCTGGCCAGCCGGCAACTGACACAGCAGCGCGAGCAAATCTGCGACAATTATGTCCTGGCCAAAGGCGCCTCTGCGGACGATTACACAATGCTGCTCTCTCAGATTGGTGAGCGGGCTTTCAGGAGGACTTCTCTTCAAACGGTGGCCCTTTACGAAGGTCAGCTATTGTCCCGGGTACGCAGTTTGCTCGACCCGCTACACAGCCTTGAGACGAAAGTGCCCCGCTGGGCCGCTATAACGTGCACCTTTGTTGTCTTGCTCGGTTTCTTTGTGTTCAGCAGTGTAAGGCTGGGCGCAAAGCCCATATCAAAAGCACTTGCCGGTCAGGATACAGAGCGTATGGACACCGGCCAGGCACTCGTTGTTCATTTTCCCAGCGAGCGGTCGGTGGGGCGGGTCTTCATACAAGATGTGGGGCGGATCAGAAAAATCACGGATTTCTTCCATTGGGGAGACCCCACCGAATGGGAATATCTATGCGAGGCAAAAGGTGAGGTTCATGTTCCTGCCGGCAAGCGGTTGTCTCTCGCAGTTAATCAGACCGCCCGGAGAGACTTGTCCTGGCTTTCGCATCTCCGGCCGGATGACCTCTATAAACTCGGATTTACCCCTTCTTCCGGCTCTCTGCAAAATACCTTCAGACTAACTAACGGACACATGAGGCATATCGCTCATCTGACAGGGCTAAAATCTCTGAGCCTTAAATGGGCGGTGATCAGTGATAAAGACATGGAGTACATTAGATACCTTAAATCCCTGGAATACATAGAACCACCCAGTAGACTAACTGATGGATGTCTGGCTCTTATAGCGGAAATACCCACACTAAAAGGACTATATCTTTTTGTAAAGCAAGGCAGCAGCATCACCAATAAAAGCTTACGTCACCTAAGCAATCTGACCTCGCTGGAAGAATTGTATATCAGCGGGGATCGCATTGGCGATGCCGGCCTAATACACCTCCGAGGATTACCGAATCTTCAATACATACTGCTATGCAGCAGCAGGTTCACTGATGACGGACTTGTCCACCTCAAGGAGATTCCCTCCTTGAGAGTGCTATCTCTTCTTGAAGGTCTATGCCAAATTACCGACGCCGGCCTGGTTCATATATCAAATATGCATAATCTGGAAAACCTTTATCTGGACGTGCAAGGGCCTATTACCGACGATGGCTTGGCCAATCTTACGAAGATGCGTTCGCTGAAGAAGCTGCACTTTGGCAGCTCACAGATTACCGATAGGGGGCTGGCTTATTTGGGCCGGATAAAGACGCTCGAACAATTAGACCTTCCTCAGGAACAAGAGGGCATCACCGACACAGGCTTGGCTTATCTTGCGGAGCTGCCGAACCTCAGGCACCTTGCGATTACCAGGATTCACTTCATTGATCCAAAGATGAACAAGGAATATTATACCGACAAAGGACTGGCGGAGCTGGCAAAGTGCCGGCTGCTCGAAGAACTCTACATCGGCAGCCCCGGTATCACAGATGAAGGAATGCGTCACGTCGCCAGGCTAACGAATTTGAAGAAACTTATGCTGTTCGGCTGTGAGAACGTTACCAACGAAGGACTGGCACAATTGACCACTTTAAAGTCCCTAAGAGACCTGTATATAACCAAATCGAAGATAACAATCGGAGGATTGACCCATTTGAATAAAATACCCGGACTTTATAAGCTTGACCTGTTTGATATAGAGCAGGACCATGCCGGTTTGAATATATCCGGACTGACAAATCTCGAGGAGCTGGGCCTTAACCTCAAAATAGAGCGGGTAGACCGGGAAAACAATGTATTAATAACCCAGAAGTCCACTGCCGCCGACCTCGCATGCCTGGCCAAACTCAAACGCCTAAGATGGCTGCAGGGCATCAACGGCGTCACTGACGCCAGCCTTAAACAGTTGGCCGGCCTGACTAATATGGAGCGACTCGGTTTTGCCGCGACCGGCCTGACCGATGACGGACTCAAATGCCTGGCCAATATGAAGAACCTGGACCTTTTACATATCAATAATAAATACCCTGCAAAAGCATCCGGCGCCGGTGGGCGAATATTGACCGATGAGGGATTGAGGTACCTTGAAGGGCTCAAGATGCTGACGTACCTCCAAATAGATTCCGACAATAACTTTAGCGCCGCAGCCATACAGCGTCTCTCCCGTGGACTACCCAACCTGTATGCCCTGAACATCAACGGCAGCAACGGCCAGCCCACCGGAATGGGGGCAAGGGCTTCGGCGCCCGGACAACCACAACGCCCCACACTTGCTGGACGAAGGCCGGCCAGGTCAAGAACCGCCAGGCAAAACAGGACCAGGCCGACCAGGCAATACTGAAACGACCGGACAATACAGCAGGCCATGTATAATATCGCCTGAAAAGACCCGGCCTTCTATTGAATCGGTCGGCTTTTTACGGTTTTTTTCAGGTATAAGGCCATCCACGGCTCAAATCCTCGTTTTCCACTATTTCTTACGCGGAAAATGGACAAAAAATTTTGAAAAATTTTATTTTTATACTTGACAAATTCGACAGTTGTCGAATATATTCTACATGAATAGAATATAACAGAACTGAAGGAGTAAAGATATGTCAAAGTCGAGAAAAGTTAAAAAGCCCAACCAACGAAAGCCGCTCGTTGAACTGACCGAAGCGGAATGGGAAATAATGAAAGTGGTCTGGGAGAAACAGCCCTGTTCAGCGGGCACTGTCCAGGAAAAGCTGGTCAAAAGCAGGGACCGGGCCTACAGCACGGTCAAGACCACAATGGACCGGATGGCTGAGAAGGGATTTCTCACAATTAAAAGAATCCGCAACTTGCAGCTCTTCCAGGCCTGTATAAGTGAAATTGACGCCAGACGCGGAGAATTTCGCAAGATGCTCAAGCGAGCCTTTGACGGCACACTTACACCCTTGATGCAGTTTTTAATTGAGCACGAAGGACTTTCAAAAGAAGAGGCGTCACAACTGCGTAAACTTGTCACCAGGGCTAAAAACAGCAAAGACTGACTGTCAACAAATCAAAGAT
>JAOUFU010000677.1 GCA_029858035.1 Phycisphaerae bacterium | reverse complement strand
CAACGGATCACGTCAGAAACACCAGCCGCGTACCGCCGCGTTACGCATCAATGGTCTCGTCCAAACCGATGTCCTCTTGCGTGCATTACAGGGCAGCGGCAACAGTGGCGTGTGGGTGGAAGTCATCGGCGCTCCGAAAGCCGCAAGTGCCAAAAACCAGGTTTCGGTCTTCACAGGAGCTACGGGATCTGCTGCCGGACAATACAACGTGAGCCGCGGCGGCCGGCTTGTTGTCCGCGGCGTTTATCACGAACGCAGCAACGGTTCTCTCAACGGCCTGCATCTAATTGACAGTGGTACACTGTGCATCGATGCGACGCGTTTCTCGTATGCCACATCAGCGCAGGCGGCAACGATCGGAGCGGACAACTTCCGCGGCTTGTTCACACTTGCCACGTGCATGCTGATGCCCGTCGAGACGAAAGAAACATGCCGCTTTGAATTGCGCGGGGACGGCAGCGATGCGAGTGTACTGGCGCTCAATAATCAATTCTGGGTACACCAACCCGGCACCAGTGCCGATACCGTATGGCTTAACCTGGCCAAGCCTCCCGCACGCGGCGGATTGGTTGGCTGTAACATCAATACCAGCAACAAGGAGGCAGCGCCCAAGGGCTTCGAATTCCTGGCCAATATCGGTGACAGTCCGGACCCTGCAAAATCAAAATCCGGCGTTGGTCCACTGGACGACCGCGGAGGCGTGGATGATGCGACCATTCTCAAGCATCTCGCCCCGTTACGGAAAGCCCGCGTTTGGCTTCCTACCGAGACGTCGGCCGGTGTGACCGATGCACGAATTCACCGTGTAATGGTTGCCGGTGGACGTCCTGCCGCCGTGGAAATACTCGCAGGACATTTAGAATAGGCCCGCCCGGCTGGTTATATGATATTCTCATGGCCCCGGCCGCGTTTTGAGAAGCCTCCCGTTCTTGCTGCTTCGACAGGGACAGTACACTTTCACTTTCCTCAATTTTGACTGGTTGTTTCCAGTCAGCATAAATGGCACAGATTAGCCCTTTGAGTTAAGGGAAGACAACAAGGTATTTCCTGCATGCAGGAAATACTTTGAAAATGACGATTTCGGCTCTCGTAATTGGGCCTTTGTGCCAGTCGTTAGTATCATAATATTTTATCTCATTTGTGTTATCTGCTACATACAAAAGACCATTTTCTTCATCAAGAGCGATGCCAAAAGCACCTTTATTAGTTTCACCAGATATATCTTCCAATTGAATATAGTAAGGGTTATTAAAATCGGGGGTAAGCGTTTTTGCTGCGGCGTTCCAGGAGTAGGAATACAGGTGATTAGTATATCTGTCGACTACATAGAGTTTACTATTGCTTATATCCATTGCGATGCCTGCAAGGTCGGTTGCGCCAAGAGCAGTTACAACATCAGCATATTGCATTGTCTTTGCGTTCACCAACTCAATCTCATCAGAGAATTCAAAGGTGGCAAATAGAAACTGGCCATACTCTGAATCATCAATCGCAATAGCAACAGCACCTGAATCATCAGGGGGATCTAATTGACACATATAACTAACTTGATAAATCAGATTTGTGCCATCAATTTTATATGCCTGTAGATGTGATTTTTGAGTGTCACTGATTACATATACAGAACGTGCAAAGGTTATCGATGTGTTGATGAAAAGAAAGACAATTAAGGATACACCTATGGCTATGTATCTTTTCGAGTTCATTTTCGTTTCTCCATAAACTAAGTTTTTATGTTTGTTTTTATTTTCGCCTTCTTATGCCTAAGACGCCTAACGCAAGGAGTAAAAACGTCGCGGGCTCTGGGACTATATTTATGTGTAAATAAGTATCCGGTCCCCATAGATCAAAAATAAAGGAAGTATCGTTAGCATAATATTTACCCGTAACTTGTCCTACATCCCAATGACCTCCTGTATGTGTGATACTTATATCATACGCGTATAGATTTATTTCGCTATTATCACCTCCCCCTAAACCAATATTTATTGTACCTCCATAGATATTGACAATGCTATTATCATTCGCAACAAAATAATTCATTTGCCCACCATACCAATTGGTTATGGTGTCATTAAATGCCCATACGTATCCAATATCACCACCGAATATATCAAGTCGAACATCGTTGTATATCCCGATTTCAGCGTAGACATCGCCGTCGAAAATCTCGTGATGGCCGCTTTCCCAAACAGTACCAGCTTGAAGATTAACAGGCAAAAATGCTAAAGCCAAAACCGATAAGAAAGTTAAATATTTTGCTCCACTCTCTATCCCGCTTTTATTTAGAGTTTTCATGGTTCTGCCTCCTTTAAATTTTGTTAAAAATATTAT
>JAOUFU010000136.1 GCA_029858035.1 Phycisphaerae bacterium | reverse complement strand
AAGGCCCGCGACTTTAGCCAGTAAAGGCCAGCTCAATAATCTTGCAGGGACCAGGTATTTGGCAGGGCTAAATTTGTCAAACTGGGGCAAGAGCAAAATGATCGGCCTGACAGTGTAATGATAGACCCAGCTTAAGTCTTTGCCAAGATAGTCAAAGGACTCTAAACAGAAAGCACTGAAAATTGCTGTAACAAGAATGCAAAGAGAAAACAATATGGCGACAGGAAAAGAGAGAAAAGTCGAGGCTAACAGGCTTAAAGACGCCAGGAAAATCAAACGAAACAATATTAAAAGAACAACCCTTATAAAATTGGCGGTGAATGTGTCGGCTTTGTAAAGGACTTCCAGGCCGTCAGGGGGAAACATCACCGTCGTATCGTTTAGCTGGACGTTGAGAAACCTTATGGCCAGATAACCGTCATCAGCGATTAAAGCTGCAGGAAATTCCAGCTCGCGAAAAGTGCGAATGGGGTCCTTACGCGGAAAATAGGCAACTTCAGCAGGATACTGCCGACTATCGCCGACTTCCCATTGGCCATAGACCTGCGAATCAGGCGGATTTATGGAGACATCATATTTGTACCTTATAAACAAAGTCTCGGTTGGGTTGAGAACTTTAACGTTATGAAACTCCCAAACCAACTGCTCACCAACCACAGCAGCCCGTTTCTCAAGCTGTTTGCGTTTGGTAAGATCTTCTATGAATTTACTCCGCGGGACGTCCGGAGGCAGTTGGCCGTCTCTTTCAAGCCTCTCGTAAGCATCAAGTACCTCTTTGGTGACGTCGACTTCGGGAGGTACCAATGCGGCGCGGGCGGTGAAAAACTCATTTTCGACCTGGATAAGATCAGCCTGGTCGAAAATGGAAAATTTTGGTGTGTAAATAGTAATTGTATATATTATTGCTGAAAATAGGGCGAGCAGAGCTGAATTCAATAATACTACGCCAAGCAATTTGCCTAAAAGCAGCTGATAGCGGCGAATGGGCTTTGTAATAACAGTGTATATCTGTCTTTGCTTTATATCGCTTGTTAACGTATAGATTGTGACGATTATCGTGAGCAGACAAAGCAAAAGATTAGTGAGCGACAGGCTGTAGCTTACAAAAGTCTGAAGCCTGCCTTTAATGGTTCCGTCGCCTGTCATCGAAAGCCCCATAACGGGCAGCAGGACAATCAGCAGAACTATAAAAACAGCGGCGATTTTCATCCGCAAGGCCTGCTTTATAGTATTGGTGGCGACAGCCCAGATACTACGCATCGCCAAAGTCTCCTTCTTAACAGCATATAGCGAAAAAACAAATATCAAATGTTTAAAACACTATTTGATTCGTTTAAAATTCGCCTGTCAGAAGCTGTGATTAATCTTCATTTTTGTTTTTCGATTTATCAGGTTGCTCACTATCGTCGTTTCGTGGCGATGAGCTTTCTGTGAGCCGGTCTAAAATGCTTTTTCTGATTTGCTCGGGCTTTGGTAGTTCGGATTTAACTGGTTGTGTTGTTATTTTTCTATCGCGAGCAACAGGCTTTGGCTGTTCAGGTTTTGCCGGCTTGGTCAGTTTACGCAACAGCATGTCATCGGGTTTTGGTTCAGTTGTTTCAATCCGACTGTCGGCGGACTCTGTTGTCGGAGAAGCCGGGGGAGTTTGGAGCGATACCGGCGCCGAAACAAGTTTGTCGATTATATTTTCCTTTGCAGCCTTGGCAACAAGAAAATCACTGATACCCGTAGTGCTGACCGCCCCGCTTGTGGTCTGCGCCTGCTGCTGGGCATCTGTAACAGTTTTGATAAAAAACGTTTCGAGCTTTTCCATTGGGGATATTACTTCGCAGTCAGCGTGCTCGTCTTTAATCAGTTGCTTGATCTTCTCAATAGCGTTATCGCTTATGGTGTCGGCAGTAATCTGTATTTTATTTGACTGTAGTAAAAGTTCTCTAACCTGTCCTTCGGCCTGGATTTTGCCGCCATAGAGGATTGAAATTCTATCGCATACATCTTCTACGTCGGCGAGCAAATGACTACAAAGCAAAATTGTCTTGCCGCGTTTTGCAAGTTCCAGGACTAGGTCCTTTATCTGCCTGGTCCCGATAGGGTCAAGGCCGGTGGTCGGCTCATCCAATATAAGTAATTCCGGGTCGTTTATCAGGGCCTGTGCCAATCCGATTCTGCGGGCCATACCTTTTGAAAATGTTCCAACGGGTCTGTTTGCAACGGCCTTTAGACCTACCATATCAAGGAGTGCTTCGATACGCAATTTTCGGATTTTCGGAGGCAGACCGAATAACCTGCCGTAGAAGTCCAGGGTTTCGCGAGCGTTCAAATACCTGTAGAGATAAGACTCCTCAGGCAGAAAGCCAATCCGAGCGCTGATTTTCGGGTCTGCGCCGTTACCGCCGAGGAGAACAGCTTTTCCCTTTGTGGGATAGAGTAAGCCAAGGAGCAATTTCAGAGTGGTTGTTTTTCCCGAGCCGTTAGGCCCTAAAAGGCCGAAAACTTCATTGTAACAAACCTGTAGATTCAGGTCGTCTACAGCATAAACCTTGTCCCGACCCCACCAATCAGAAAATATTTTGGTCAAAGAAAAAGTTTCAACGGCGTATTCCATAATTTTGTATCTCGTATCTCATGAAGCGTCTCTGGTTTACTTTCGCTTCACGCTTCACATTTCACGATTCAAGCATGTGGTTCGTGGCTGAGTTCCTCGCCAAAGCGGACAAGTCGAGCACTGTTAAATACAACAATCAGTGAGCCGAGAAAATGCAGACCGGCGGCCATTAGCGGCGGAATGAATTTGAAAAGAGAGACTCCCAGTACGATAAAAATTACCCCAAAGCCAAGATTTTGACGAATGACTCTTCTTGTGGTTCTTGAAAGCCGCACAAGAAAGGGAAGCCTTTTCAAATCGTCGCTCATAAGCGCAATCGAAGCGGAATTTATGGCCACATCGCTGCCGGCGGCACCCATAGCGATTCCCAAATCACCTGCCGCCAAAGCAGGAGCGTCATTGATGCCGTCACCGACGACGACGACGGTATGACCGTCACTCTTGATTTGCTCAACAATCGAGAGTTTGTCCTGAGGCAAACAGTGGGCCTTAAAATCGGTACAACCTAACTCACCAGCAACACGGTTGGCGACCTCATCCCTGTCGCCGGTTAGCATAGTCACTCTTTTTATACCGAGACCAAGTAACTCGCTCACCGCCTGCCGGGCCTCCGGTCTTGTTTTGTCCTGCATTCCGATCCAACCGATGCACTTCGAATTCTTGGCCACGTAAAGTGTGCTAAAGCCCTGCTCCTCGTGGAGCGCCGGGTCGGAAACGTTGCTTATATCTATCTTCTTTTCCGTTAAGAAAGTGTCTCTTCCGACCACAATTCTTCCGGAACCGGAGCGGGCTGTTACACCTTTGCCGGGCGTTTCACTAAAATCATCCACTTCCGGCAAAGAGATATTTGCCTCTTTTGCCACCTCATGTAAGGCCCTGGCAGCGGGGTGTTTGCTCATCTGCTCAGCAGAAGCGGCTACGGTCAATAATTCAGCAGGCTCAATATTCTCAGCGGGCGTGAGCTTTGTTACATAGAGCCGGCCGGTGGTCAATGTGCCGGTCTTGTCAAATACCATAGCTGTACATCTTGCAGCGAGTTCGAGGTCGGCAACATTTTTTATCAGGACACCGAGGCGGGCAGATGCTGAGAGTGCCGCTACCATAGCAGTAGGTGTGGCTAAAATCAAGGCACAGGGACAGGAGATAATAAGTATAGTAATCGGATAATCGATGTTTCTTGTGAAAAACAAGACGATTGCAGCAATCATCAGGATCGTCGGCATATACCAGTTAATATAGCGGTCGATTATCCGCATAATCGGTATTTTTGTCTGCTCAGCCTGTATAATCAACGACTGGACTTTGCCAAGAGTGGTATCTTTGCCGGCTTTGGTGACAGTGATGTCCAACACGCCGGTAAGGTTGGTTGTACCGGCGAAAACCTGCATACCGGGAACCTTATCAACCGGCAAAGATTCGCCTGTTATCGTTGCTTCATTGACGGAACTGAGCCCTTTGATGACTTCGCCATCGGCTGATATGTTGTCGCCGGGACGGGCACGGATAGAATCGCCGGGCTTCAAGCCGCTGACGTTCACCTCGCTCTCAGAGCCGTCCTTCTCGATGAGATTTGCCTTTGTCGGCGTCAGCTTAATCAAGGATTCAATTGAGGCCCGGGCACCGAGAGCAGTGCGTGTTTCAATCAGCTCGCTCAAAAGCATAAAGAATGCAACAAGGCCGGCGGTGATATAGTTGCCGGTTACAAAGGCGGCGATTACTGCCAGGGCCACCAGCTCATCCATGTGCATTTCATTTTTAATGAGGCTCTTTATGGCGTGAAGAACGATTGGAGCACCGAGCAGTATGGCAGCGGCCATTGCCAGGAACTCAACCTGAAAACTGCCACTGCCATAAAGATACCTGGAGCGGGCTATAAAGCTGCTTACAAGCAGCATAAATCCGGCCATTGTCCCCAGAAGAGCTAAACTTACGCGAACCTGCTTGCTGTGAGTATATTCAGCGGTTATGTCCTGCTTAAAATGTAAATGTTTATGTGCCATATTCAGCGTATCTCGTTTCTCAGCTCACTCTCGTTCTTCTTGTTTGTCATTACTGCTTCTAAGTTTTTTCACTTTCCACCTACGATGAGTCTGATTTCTTTGGCCCCGGGGCCTTCGGTAGGCTGAATCATAATTTTCTCATCTGCTTTGTCGAAGACTTCTGCGACAGCGTCACGATGGATTTTCTGGATAAAGAGTTCGGGCCATTTACGAAATTCAGGGAGAATCTTGTGCAAATATTCGGCATTTGCTTCGGCGTTTTCCACAATCTTTGTTGCATAGGCCCTGGCATGGGCGATTTTTGTTTGAGCAGCACCGGCCGCATGGGACCATAACAACTCTTTTTCCTGCTCGCTGATGGTTTCATCACGTAAGGTTGCATGGAGCCGGCGAGCTACCGAACCGGCAGCTTCATTAAGAGTGTTTTCGGCATAAGTTTTAGCTTCGCTGATTGCCTTTTCACTTTCCTGGCTGGCCTTGTTTAAGCTCTGGAATGCCCGGTCAACCTGTCGAGGCCAGGTTATATCAGTGAGCTGTACCGACTCGACTTGTATGCCGCTGTTTATTTGGTGGGTCAGCTTTTGCTGCATTAATTTCAAAACATCGTTTCGAATATCTTCCTGGCTCGAAAGCGCCTCATCAATGGTGTAGTCAACCATTGCAGTCACAACGGCATCATCAAAAACGGCTTTTAAAAGCGGATTTATACTTTTTGTTATAACCTCAAAATAATCCTGTCCCGGTTCTACATCTTCGACATATACATTTTTAAAGAAACTCTCAGGGTCAACTATCTGATAGATCAACTGCCATTTTGAATGGACAATATTGTAGTCACTGCCGTCAACTCCTCTGATAGCTGCGCTTTGTTTTTCACTGCGAGTAATGCAGTAACCATCGCGGGTAGGGTATAGCGGCTCAGACGGCGGGACCTGCCTTTTTGTCGGGGATTCTAATTCCTGGTCCGACTCGAAATGCCAAAATGAATTGATGCCTAAATTCACCTTTTTTTGAACGGGGATTTTCACGATTTTATCTATCGGATATGGGAATATCCAATGCAGTCCCGGCCCAAGGAGCCTTTCATCACCTATACCTTGAATCTTTCCAAACCGCAAAACAAGCGCCTTTTCATCAGGGTCAACAACTCTGAAGCCTGAGGCAAGAAAGACAATAACCAGCACAATCATAATTATTTTTAAGATAACAAAACTGATTCTCAACGCCTCGGAGAGGGACTTGCCGGCAGCATCAAGCTGGTCACTGTATTGCTTATTGATTATTGTATCTTTTGTATCTTTATTCTGTTCTGTCATAGCATTAACGGCTGCGACTTGGATTAAGTTATTTCTTTTTATTCGTTTGGGTCTCTGGGCACAATAATGGGCTTTTCCTTTATGATATTGAAAGGATAGGCATCTGTGCTTAAAACGATAACCGTGTTTTTCGCCAGGATTTTCTTTATAGCTTCGATGTCCTGGAGAAAGAGCGCAAGGCCGGGATCGGCTTCGAGCAATTTATAAAATTTTGCGGCCTGGGCGTCACCTTCGGCCTGGATTGCCTTCGCCCTTGCCTCGGCGGCAGCGAGCAACTCTATCTTGATTGAATTGGCATCGGTTTTAATCGTGGTTGCCTCGGCATTTCCCTCGGAAATAGTCGCCAGGGTCTTGCGGTCTCTTTCGGCAATCATTCGGGCAAAGACATCTTTGCTGACATCTTCACTGATTTTGAGCTGTTTTATACCGACGGTCTTGATTTCAATGCCGTACTTTTCTTTGACGTTCTGTTTAATGTTAAAGTCGTCGAGCATTTCCTTTTCGATATCTTCAAATATTATTTTTGAAGGGTCGCTATTTACAAATTCCGAAAAGTAATGCTGGCCAATTATCCTGTTCTGGGTATCGCTAATCTGACTGACCAGCTTCTTTTTAGCTTCCGTAATACTTCCATGCTCATTTGCATTAAAGAACTGCAGGGGGTCGGCGATTTTCCAAACCACGTAAGTATTGACGATAATCGGAACAGCTCCTTTGGTTGTCGTCTCGCCGAGATTGGCTTCAAGAACTCTCATCCTCGAATCAAACTTATATACCCTTTGTATCGGCCTCGGCCATTTGAAACACCAGCCAGGTTCGGTTATCACCCGGACAGGTTCACCAAACCACGTTACGAGCGCGGTTTCTATCTCCCTGACCTGGAACGAGACGAGATAAAGCCCCATAATTGCTACTATCAACACTATAAAGATTGTAATGGTGAGATTTTTCATTTTTTGCTGTTCCCCTCATAGCCACCTAATTCATACAAACTTGGTATTCGTTTTTCCGTAATATCGACTATGAAAATCTGTGTATCGTTCTGGTCTGCAACAACAACATACTTTTTTATATCACCAAGAGCTTCTTCAAGGATCGCTAATTTAAGCTGGTGTTTGTAAATTTCTTCTGAAGCCCTGTATGCCTTGAGCTGGCTGGCAAAACGCAGGCCCGTAGCCCGAGCAAGTGTCGCTACTTCAAATGCATAACTCTTCGATTCCTTTAGTGTTTTATAAATCTCGCCCCGTGCCTGTTCAAAAGCCTTGTCCAAATCGGCAGCTCTCTCTTTGGCTTGTTCCGGCGGGTTCCGCCTCTTTGCCTGCTGGTATTCTGTAGCAAGATTATAAAGCTCGTTGGCATCCTGTACAGAACCCACGAGTGTACTTAAGGTTTTATTTCGCTGGCCCTGAGCACTAAGGATAAGTGCCTGTTTCTTTTGAACGGCACCAACAACCTTTTGATAAGCTGAAGCTACTTCTGGCGGTGGGTGAATACCCTGTAAGCCCAGGAACATGATTTCAACACCGAGTTCGGCTTTATCTGCCGCCTGCTGAATCCTGAGAGTTAAGATCCGCTTGGCCCCTGCACGACCAGCTCCGAGCAGGCTCTGTCTTACACCGGGGTGGTCCTGATCTTCGTCATCGACCTCGATCTTCGCACTGGCTGCAAACCTGGTTAGCTCACGATAACAAATAGATTTGAGCATCTCCTCCGCTCCATAGACTATTGTCCCATCCCGCTCTTGTCTTTGACCATAATTATAGAGAAAAGAATACAAATCCTTGATTCTGTATTGAACGGGGACGGCGGCAATCAGAAGACTCACCGGCACAGCTCCCCCGGCAGAGGCTGCTGAAGTCTGCTCACTGGCCACGAGCAAACTGTATTCCTCCTTGTAATGTTTCTGCCCCCACAATAGAGGCTCAGTGTTCAACTGGTCGCTCTTGGGTACAAAACCGATGCTGATTTCCGAAATCCTCTTCGTAGGATATATATAGGCGATATCGATCGGCCAGGGCCATTTGAAAGCCAGGCCGGGCCCTTCTATTCTCTTGTCTCCGGTTCCGGTTAAAGGATTTCCAAAATGCTCTATTATAACCTGTTCGTTGGGGGCCACTACAATGATACAGCTTAATAAATACAGGGTAACGACGGCAAACAGAACCAGAGGAGCTATTGCTTTGACGAGCAATTTATAAAACCAGGTTTGAGAGACCTGGAAGCCAAATTGATAATCAATAGCATCTGCGGCGCTTCTCAGTATTCCACCTGGTTCATTTATAACCCCCAGCAGCCTGCTGTCAAAAGCAGCCCTGCTGTATTGGCCTTTCAGCCTCGGTCGATATATGTCCAAGACGACATTCAGGGCGGTTTCTGCGCCAAGGACAACAAGCAAGCTCGGAATCACCCAGTTGAGAATATTTATCACGACATCGAACTCGAACTGGACCAGGGCCAGGCTAAGAGCCAGGATAAAAGACAAAACTGCTGCGCCAAGCAGGTAGCTGCCGCCGGCCCTCAACGGCTTCCACTGCGGCTGGGCCGACATTCCCGTAGCATAGCGGGACAATAAGAAACTCACAAATGCTATGGCTGTCATGCCAATCGCAACAAGCAGAGGCCGTTCTGACTCGAAGTCAGAAGGGATGGAAGCAGCTTTCAACAGGTACAGCCCGATACCTATCTTGTAAAGGGCAATAAGAACTGAAAATATCGGAATAAACCACTTTTCGAGTATATCGAGACGGCGTTGAGCGACAGCAAATAAAGCGGCATGTTCACCTTTGGCCTGAAAGATTGCGGCTTCTTTCGTGCCCGCAGCCAATTGGCTCATATCAAGCTTTTCCTGCTCGGCCAGGCTGCGTTGATGGAACTGAATAAAAAGGACAAACCAAACCAAAGCTGCCGCGAGGATGAGCCAGCTTAGGGCCGAAACCGCAAAAAATCCAGTGGCCCGGCCTACAAAGAAGGCGATGCCGAAAAAGACGACGCTTATAATCAGAGACGTCAAAGCTATGTGTTCTGCGCGTTTGGACAATGTTGCCATCTGTTCTCTCAGTATTGTCCTTCGAACAAAAGAACTACAAATATAGTATTTATGCAATATACATTCAAGCTCTTTACAAGTTAGAAGTTGTGTAATATAACAATAAAAGCCATATTAGTATAGTGACAATTTCGAAAAATTATGTTTTGATGGCTGTCCGGAAAACAGGCATCATTGGCATGTGAAGCTGACAAAATGGGTACTTGATGATGTACAAACTATTTACTATAGCAAAAAACACTTTCATAGAGACCCTGAGGCAGCCAGTCTATGCCATAATAATTATTGCCGCTCTGTTTCTATTCTTCATAAGCCCGTCACTGACTATGTACACAATGAGCGACGACAATAAACTCTTGCGCGAGATAGGCTTGTCTACGCTATTTTTGGCCAGCTTGTTCATAGCAATATTTTCGGCTTCTGGTGCTGTGGCCGAAGAAATCGAAAATAAGACGATAACGACGGTGCTGACCAAGCCGGTACAACGTCCCATATTCATTATTGCCAAATTTTTGGGTGTGACGGCCGCGGTGACTCTGGCACACTATATCTGTACTATAGCGCTACTTATGACAATTCGGCATGGTGTTCTTGAGTCGGTCTCAGATACGCACGACTGGACGGTTTTGGGGACAGCAGGAGTTGTTGTCGCCGCCGCATTTCTCCTAAGTGCTTTTTTCAACTATGTTTATGACTGGAAAATTTCG
>JAOUFU010000135.1 GCA_029858035.1 Phycisphaerae bacterium | reverse complement strand
CCAAACTCGGCCACCAGCACCCTGGTCATTTCACGCCCTAATTTGACCATCTTTGAAAATAACCACTTCGGGCAGGTGCCGTAATCAAGAGTAAATGTTGCGATCCCTCTTTGCATAATAAAACTCTATAGAATCCCTCTAAGGTTATCGGCAGCTCCGTATCTTTTTCAAAAGTACCTCAATGATTCCGGAAAACACTCTCTTCATCAAATATCCTTCGAAAGCCGCTTTAAGTTTACCATTTGGCCTTCATCAGGTCAATATTACCCCGTCCCGGCACCAGAATTTACCTTCGACGATATTTAATTATTTATCGGTAGTTGGCTGAAGGACTGTGCTATAAGAGGGAAATTCGCGTTATTGTACCAAAGAGTGGGTTTTTTGTTAAATCGCCATTCTCGTATGCCGATAATCTTCTTGAACAAATAAATAAACTCAGAATCCTCTTGGTATGGGGATTTTAACTTCGGGATAGAAGATGTTCTCAGGTAAGTCATAGGGAAATTCACTTTCTGCAAATCCGGCTAATTTGCCGGATTTCAGTGTAAGCTGCAAAGAAGATTGGAAAGGTCTATGCGGTGAGTAAATGGATCCATGTTTTGGTTGTTGATGACGACGAGATTGTTCGGAAGGCGCTGGAGTACAGTCTAAAGCTGTATGGATTTAAGGTTTATCCGGCTGAAGACGGACCAACCGGGCTTAAACTCGCACGCCAAAACAAACCAAAACTTATTTTATTAGATTGGATGATGCCGGGGATGGATGGATTGGAAATACTGTCTGAGCTTAAGCACGACAAGAGGACAGAGCATATACCCGTGTTTATGCTGACGGGCAGAGGGATGATAGGTGATTTGGACCAGGCGTTTGACGTAGGGGCTGATGATTATATTACAAAACCTTTTGACCTAATGGAGTTGGGCAAAACCGTAAAAGCTAAATGGGAACAATATACAAATCAGACAAAAGTTCAGTAAGGCCAAATAATCGCTGTCGAAAGATGATATTTTGGAATAGGCTGTTAATGCACGGATCGCCCCCAAAAATGCATGGAAGAAAAATAAGAGATGGATATGAAAAATATGATTAAAAAGTTTGTCTTGATGGTAACATTCGTCGCACTTGTTGTTTCTATTTTCTGGCTGCCGGAAAAGAAACTTGAAATTGACGTTGTTCGCACCACTTCCATCGTCATCCTGGCGGCACTTGGGTATTTTTGCTGTAGAGCGGTCTTCAGCCCTGTCACAAAACTGGAGTACGGGAAGGAAGAAATAGAAAAGGCTAAGTTAGAAGCCGATGAGCTGCGTAGAAGCCATAGGCGCCTTCAGGAAAAAGTCCGGAAGCACACAGCTGAATTATCAGCCGACAACTCAAAGCTCGAAGCGGAAATTGAGAATCTTCCGCTGGATCAGAGACAATTACGACGTCACATCAAGCAGCTTAATTGTTTGTATGGACTGTCGAAGCTTATTAATCAGCGCCAGATTTCATTAGAGCAAATATTTCAGGAAACGCCCAACTTGATTCGTAACGCATATCAGTATCCTGATATCACTTGCGTGAGAATCACTTTAGAGGGTGTACAATACAAAACAGATAATTTCAAAAAAAGTGAACTGAGTCAGTACGCTAAGATCAACGTATCTCAGGAAAAAGCCGGTGGTATTGAAGTTTATTACCTTGCAGAAAAAGCAGAAAGTGACAAAGGTCCGTTCCTTCAGGAAGAACATGCTTTATTAGATGCGGTTGCAAAGCACTTGGGCAGAACTGTAGAAAGCAAAAAGTCGGCACAGACTCTGCGATTGTTTCGAGACCTAATAGACCGGTCGAATGACTGCATCTTTGTTATCGAGCCTAAATGGGGCCGTTTCATCGACTTGAACGACAGGGCCTGTGTCAGTCTGGGATATACGCGAGAAGAGCTGCTCGAAATGACTGTTAAAGATATCGAGGAATCCATACCTGACGATTCTTCCTGGCGGGATAAAGCGGAAGAGCTCAAACTTAAACCGGATTTGGTTATAAGAGGCCGGCATAGGCGCAAGGATGCAACAACATTCTACGTGGAAACAAGTCTGAAGTACGTAAGTCAGGAAAACGAAGACCACATAATAGCAGTTGCACGTGATATTACCGAACGTAAGCGGGCGGAAGAACGCCAGGCACAGCTTCTACAGGAAGTGAAAAGTGTTAATAAGGAATTAAAGGATTTTGCCTACATTGTTTCGCACGACTTGAAGGCACCGCTGCGAGGAATCAAAACGCTGACGGATTGGTTGGCTACTGATTATGCTGATAAACTCGATGAGAATGGCAAAGAGCAATTGAATTTGCTTTTGAACCGGGTTCAGCGAATGCACAACCTGATTGATGGCGTGCTCAAATATTCAAGAGTTGGACGTGTTAAAGAAGAAAAGGTTAAAGTAGACCTCAATGGCCTTGTTTCAGAGGTTATTGATATGGTGGCTCCGCCGGAAAATATCGAAATTACAGTCGAAAACAAACTGCCTGTAGTCGAGTGCGAGCAAATCCGCATTATGCAGGTTTTCCAGAATTTGCTGAGCAATGCTGTCAAATATATGGATAAACCAAAAGGTCAAGTCAGAATCGGTTGTGTCGAAGAGGACTCTTTCTGGAATTTCAGCATCTCTGATAACGGCCCTGGGATTGAAGAGAAGTACTTCGAAAAAATCTTCCAGATGTTCCAGACATTAACGCCGCGAGATGAGTTTGAAAGTACAGGTATCGGCCTTACAGTGGTAAAAAAAATTATTGAAATGTATGGTGGTAGGATTTTGGTGGAATCCGAAGTTGGAAACGGTACCACATTCTTTTTTACGTTACCGAAGGGAAATTTGGTGGTAAAAGATGAGAAACTCGAAGCCAATATTGCTTGTTGAAGACGATAGCGTGGACGCAATGACCACTAAACGCGCGCTTCAGGACCTCAACGTTACAAATCAACCGGTCCATAAAGTCAACGGCGAGCAAGCTCTGGAGTATTTAAGAGGAAAAGGCAATCAAAAGCCATGTGTTATTCTTCTGGATATGAACATGCCGAGGATGAACGGGATTGAATTTCTCAAAATCGCAAAAGCCGACGACGAATTGAAACAAATACCGGTCGTGGTTTTAACTACATCTAATGGCGAACAGGACAGAGCTGAGAGCTTTAAGCTGAGTGTGGCTGGTTATGTAGTCAAACCTACTGATTATACAAAGTTTGTAGAGGCAATCAAGACAATTTGCGATTACTGGACCTTAAGTGAGCTGCCGGATGGAGAATAAGACCATGGAGAATATAAGATATAAAATTTTGCTGATTGAGGACGACAAACTCGACCAAATGGCCTTTATGAGAATGGTAAAAGATAAAGAGCTTCCTTATGATTGCACATTGGCAGGCTCTGTTTCAGAGGCCAGGGACATGCTGGGCCGAGAAGAATTTGATATTGTAATTGCTGACTACTCACTTGGGGATGGTACGGCATTTGATATCGTTAATTTGGTGAAGAATACTTCCATTATATTTGTGACAGGAGCTGGTGACGAGCAAATTGCTGTCAAAGCCTGGAAGGCAGGCGCTTACGATTATCTCATAAAGGACCTCGAAAAAAACTATCTTAAAACTTTTCCAATTACAATTGAAAATGCCATCAAGCACAAGAGGACGGAGAGGAAACTGAGATTGCTCTCGCAGGCCATTCTCAGCACTGCCGATAGTGTCTATATCACCGATCTCGAGGGCAAAATTATCTTTGTCAACAGAGCATTCTGTAAAACCTACGGATACAGCAAGGAAGAGATAATCGGAAAAGACAGCAATATCCTATGCGTTGGAAAAGAACACATCGTTAACACTAGTAGCGTTTTCGGGATTCCCGGAAGTAACCGGCAGGTTGGATTTTACCACAGGCGAAAAGACAACGACATATTCCCGGTATCTTTTTCGAGGTCAATCATTAAAGACGCGAATGGAAAAAAGATTGCCGTTGTTGGGGTCGCTCGAGACATCTCGGAACATATGCAGGTAGCGAATAAGCTGAGAGCTGTAAGTCTGAATTTAGAGAGGCAAACTCAGTCAAAAAATGGGCCTGCCGATGGATAAGGAAGATGAAAAAAGTATCAACTGGCGCAACTCCGGTCCTTTTGCATGTTCTTTGTTGTCTCGTGCCTTTTGGTAAAAAACCATAAGCATTATAGCTCTACCCAAATTGCCCTGAAGTATTTTTTGTTTTGGTCGGTCAGGTACTTGTTCAAACACGTTCCGTCTCCATTCAATTCACCCTCTTCGCATTCACTCGGTGAAGAGACCTTGATGGCCAGGCTGCCATCGTCACTGAGCAGCAAAAACTTGCCCGAATTTTTGAAGCAAATCAGTGCCTCAGGCTTGAAACTGCTTATATCTTGTCTTAATTTCCGAACCAAAACCGGCGGTTTGTCTTTTTCACCTGACCAGCGATATAAGGCAAATCCGAGATCTTCGTTATACGGGCCGGCGATGATAAAAAATGCCTTATGAAAATCAGAATACTCCATGCTTCTTATTCCAAGACCTCCCAAATCCCACAACATCGGCGCACCAAAAATCGGCGCGCTCACCATTTCAATTACCTGTTTAGGATTATTCAGGGGCACAACAATCGCTTTTGCACGCGGGCTTGATATGTCATAAGGCCGGGGATTCCTGAATCCTATATACATTGTCTTGCCGTCGGGCGAAGCACAAAGTCCCTCAATATTAAGCCCTTCTATTTTAGGCGCAAGACTTTCACGTTCTTGTTTTGTAAGGTTTGCCTCGTCAAATCTGGTGGCCCTGTCTAATCCTATCTGCTGTGCATGCTTGGTCTGAACCAGACTGTAGATGAGGGTTCGGCAGGGGATTCCTACGGGCTGGATTGTAATGTTTCTATTTTCGATTCTAACAGATGTGGCGAAAAAGCGATATCGGTTCGGACGTATTTTCCCATCCTTGTTTCTACCGTGTGAGCTTATCCAATAGATGGTATCGCCGATCATTGTTGCCCCTTCGATGTCGGCCTCAGGGTGTTCCTGATAAGTATTAAGGAATTGTGTCAGGTCATAGAGGAAAATAGGTAAGCCGGAACCATTAATATTATAAACCCTCAGCACGTTGTTCTCGTCATCGGCCACGATGAACATTTCCTCACTAAGGGCTACCGCGGCGGAAGAATCACTGGTTCCACGATAAACGAGAACTTTTTCAAGTGACTCCTTATGAGAGGCACGAGATATAGCGCCAACTTCGTTTTGGGGCAGGTTGCAGGATGCTGGCCCACTGCATATCAATAGAAAAAACACGATTTTGCTTGTAACTTTCATTTCAGGCCCCATTTCCATCCGGGATTTCCCGGACCGATATCTCTGCCGATACTCTGCTTCATTAAAAAACTTTACTACCGCATTTTCACTGTGCAAAACACGCTGCACTGTCCCATAATACCATTTTTCGATACGTAATAACAGCCTTTTATGAATAAAAATTCCTTATTTGGCACGCCGTTCCCACTATGCCCGGATTTTGCTTGAATCGCAGCCAAAGATGTGCTACAATTTATGTACGTTAATTGAGGAAACAGGGCAGGGTGTGCACCAGTGGTGATGGAAGCCCAGTTTTTCCGGAATATCAGGTTGATATCTTTGCTGCGGTCTCCTTCTTGTGATCGCAGACAAATCAGCCGCATCGTAAACGTTGCTGCTGGCAAATACGATGTTAGGAGAGACTTTGTAATGGGTAAAATAATAGAGGAATACTGTCGAAATCGTATTTGTGTGTTCTTGACAATCTCGCTGTTTATCTCGTCTCTAACCATCGGTGCCGAACAGACGGCTCCAAAAACGGGGAGGGAGAAGCTGCGAACAAGGGTTACAGTCAGTTTCGTAAACACACCTATCGAGACCGTACTAATGGATTTGGCCGACCAGGCGAAGATTGACATTATCAAAAGCCCGTCGGTTACCTGCAATGTTACAGTCACAGTAACCGACGTGCCTCTCGAAGAAGCCCTGACAAATATTCTTGCCGCGTATGATTATACATACATAGCTACCGAAAATATGGTCAGGATTCTGCCCCTTCCTCCTCAGACTGAAGAGTGGAAAGAGCCGCAGGTCACGAGAATTTATAAAATCACTTATGCGAATGTTGACGAAGTTGCTGCCGCTTTGGATGATTTCACCTCGAAAAAGGCCGAAATAGGCATCAACAAAGGGACCAGCCATATAGCCGTTACAGATACTGAAGACAAAATCAGGGCCATAGACAAATTTATCGAGCAGATAGACCGCATGACCTCGCAGGTGCTGGTTGAGGTAAGAATATACGATGTAACCTCAAAGGAAGGATTCGAATTAAATCCACAGTGGCATATCGGTCGCAATGCGCCTTACATTCCGGGCACAATCAAGGAAACAACGGAGTCTGTAATTGGGGAAGAGATCAGCGATTACGAACAAAAAAGAACAGATTTGAGGTGGTACACGCCGGGATACTATCCTGATGCTAACTATGTTGACACTGGATCACTGCCTACTGAGATTACCCCTATTTATGAACAGATAGACAAAACTAAGACTACCGACGCCGCCAGAACCGACACTGAGACCAGGTATATGGACTACAGCGGGATAGCTGACTGGAGAAGGAAACCATTTGTGGGCGGCTCATTTGACCGAGTCACGGGCGGCACTCTAAGCTTCAGTGTTCTAAACGATGCAATCGATTTAAACTTTGTGTTGAGCATTCTCCACAGTCAGCTTGAGGCCAGGCTTCTTGCCAATCCGCGAATTCTCGTGCTTGATAATGAAACTGCTATCTTCAGGATTGTACGCGAGATTCCCTATAAGGAGTACATGCAGGTTGGCAGGGAGGACCCCGTCGATTTTACGGCATTTAAGGATGTCGGTGTCCACCTTAAGGTTACCCCGCATATCGCCAGGGACGGGATGCTGAGATTAGATATTGTTCCCGAATTTAGTGTGCTGGTAAACCAGGATCTCAAAGGTGTACCGACTGTTGACGCCCGCCGCGCGAATACAAAAGCAATGATAAAGGATGGACAGACTATCGCAATAGGCGGCCTGAGAAAAAGGGAGATTACAAAAAACATTGCCAAAGTCCCTGTGCTTGGCGATTTGCCGCTTGTGGGAGGCCTGTTCACCTCTGAATCCGAATCGAAGTCAGTCAACGAGCTTATTGTATTTATAACTACAAAAATCATTACCGAGCCTGCTCTTTCAGAAAGCGAGAAAAAGCTGCTTTCTGAGACGAAGTTTACTACACCGGTGCTCGAGAAAACGAGGATAGAGAAAGGTGAGTTCGAGAAAAATGAGGCCGAAGAATCTGATATAACGGATTCACTCGACCTGTTATTGGAAAAGCTGGAGCCGTCACGCAAATAATTATTCGGTGCTGAAAAAGTCGTAAAAATTTATTTTAAGTAATAACCGCCGGGTTGGATGGGTAATAGACCAGCATCGTAAAAGGTACTTTTGACAAAATTCGATGTTAGGAAAGACGTTGTCATGGGGAAAAAAATAGAAGAATACTGTCGAAATTGTATTTGGGGATTCTTGATAATTCTGTTATTTATCTCGCCTTTAACCGTAGGTGCCGGCGGGATTCTCATCCAGGGTGAACAGACAGCTTCAATAACGGCGCCCCGGAAACTGCAGGCAAAGGTTACACTCAGTTGCGTAAACACACCTATCGAGAAAGTGCTGTCGGATTTGGCCGACCAGGCGAAGATTGACATTATCAAAAGCCCCAAGGTTGCCGGCGATGTTACAGTCAAAGTAACAGACGTACCTCTCGAAGAAGCTTTGACGAATATTCTTTCACTATATTATTGTACATACATAGCTACAGATAATATGATTAGGGTCGTGCCGCTTCCTCCGAATGCTAACATGAAAGAGCCGCAGGTCACGAGAATTTATAAAATCAATTATACAGATGCTAATGCAGTTTATGTCGCTTTGGGTAAGTTCATCTCAGGTAAGGGCGAGGTGGGTTTCAACAAAGGCACCGGCCATATAGTAGTTACCGATACCGAGGACAAAATCAGAGGTATTGACAAATTTATCGAGCAGATAGACCGAATAACACCGCAGGTGCTGGTTGAGGTAAGAATCTATGATGTAACCACTAAAGAGGGCTTCGAATTAAACCCGGATTGGAATGTCGGTCGCAATGCACCCTACATTCCCGGCATAATCAAGGAAACAACTGAGACTGCAAGGGGACCGGAGAGCAGCATTCTCGAACAAAAAAGAACAGATATGATGTGGACCCAGTGGAAATACTATCCTGATCCAAACCTGGCTTGGGTTCCTGCAGGGGCTACTGAGATTACCCCTATTTTGGAAAGGACAAACAGAGAAGTGGAAACAACACCCGGCAGGAAGGATACTGACAACAGGTATATAGACTACAGTGGGATCACTGACCGGCGAAGGAAACCATTTGTGGGAGGCTCATTTGACCGTACCACAGGCGGCACTCTGCACGTCAGTCTTCTAAACAATGCAATCGATTTAGACTTCGTGTTGTCCGTTCTACACAGTCAGGTTGATGCCAAACTTCTTGCCAACCCGCGAATTCTCGTATTGGACAATGAAACCGCCGATTTCGAGATTGTACGAGAATTTCCCTATAGGAGCGTAAGGGATGTGCCCAGGGAAGACCCCACAACTTATACCGCATTTAAGAATGTCGGCGTTGACCTTAAGGTTACTCCGCATATCGCCAGAGACGGAATGCTGAAATTACATATAGTACCCGAATTTAGTGTCCTGGTGGGCCATGATATGTATGGTGCACCGACTATTGACAACCGTTCCGCGGATACAAAAGCCATGATAAAGGATGGACAGACTATCGCAATAGGCGGCCTCCGAAAAAGAGAGGTTACCAAAGATGTTGCCAAAGTGCCTGTCCTTGGTGATATGCCGCTTGTGGGAGGCCTGTTCACATCTGAAACCGAATCGATAGCAATAAACGAGCTTATCGTATTTATCACTACAAAAATCGTTACCGAACCCACGCTCTCGGAAAGCGAGCAAAAGCTGCTTTCTGAGACGGAGTTTACTACACCTCAGATTGAGAAAACCAGGATTGAGAAAGGTGAGTTCGAGAATACTAAGGCCGAAGAATCTGACATAACGGATTCACTCGACCTGTTATTGAAAAAACTGGAACCCTCTGGCTAAGGCGAATAATTATCATTGTCAATAATCATCTGTCGGATAGGATAGATGCTGTCTAAACGCCTGATTCTCCCGAAATTATGCCGAAACTTGTCATGGTTCAAATATGTCAGATTCCGGGTAACATTGATTTGTGGCTCCATTGCGAGTGGCAGCCTAAAATCCGAAGGATTTGGGGATGGTTGCACCGCTTTTGGAGCTATACCATCCCCGAGCTGCGATTGAGGCTGCCACCCAGGATTGAACCATGCCCAAAACTACCAACGCAGAGGGTGCATAAATTCATTAAAGAATTGCAAATGATATGGGTTTTATCTGCCACTGATTGTTTCCGGCTTTTGAGGCGCTTTCGGGTCTACCACAGCCCTTTTATACCCACTATCTCACCAGGAATGAGCTGCATGTCCGATGGAATCTCAATCAGCAAAGGCCGCCCCCACTGGGGGAAGTTGGGATGTCG
>JAOUFU010000676.1 GCA_029858035.1 Phycisphaerae bacterium | reverse complement strand
CGCCCCCACCACCACCTCCATAGTAAGTAGCGTCTATCACAACCTCACGACAATACAACTGTTCTAATGCTCTAATCCTCCAATCCCTGCCTATAAGGCACCGTGGCAATCTCAATTATCGTTAATTAATTATCCTTAATCATTTATACTGTCATCCCGAGCGCAGCCCTCGTTCTTGCTTTTGCAAGAACGGGGGCGAAGTCGAGGGATCTGGCCCCGATTTGAATAATCCCACATCAATTAACACATACACGCCCCGGCTTTCTAAATTCTTCATTCCCTGGCCCGTTAGAAGTAAGGCGTATTAGCCTTGGCCATTTTCTAACTGGGCTCAATTCTAAATTCCTTCCCCCGTTGTCATCCCCGTGAAAACGGGGATCAAGACGTCTTTTAAACCAATTCTTCATTCTAAATTCTTCATTCTAACTTCTAAATTCCTTTAATAATCATTCATCACTCATCCTTAATCATTAACATTGCCTGCCCCTATCCGCCTTTTTGGGGGCTTGCCCAGTGGGATAGTGAAGCGTTATGATACCGGATGAATTATTTTATGTTTGTTTCATTTCCTTTTCTTTGTTGAATTATATGTGAATATGAATAGAATATTACCTGCGTTGATATCAAACATCGATTTCGGAACAGCTTCTGATTTAGAATAGTCGGTGGCAAAGTGAAATCTATCATACGAAAACTCATATCACCGGTTAAGAACTGGAAGTGGTTTGCTTTTGCTATTTTTATGACTCTGTGGTTGGGATTTCCCTTTGTTGGCGGTATTATCATAAATACTTATTATCCATTGTTGCTAAGACTGGGAATTTCGGTCGACCTTATCAGTTTATTAGCTTTTTGGGGATTAGCATTACAGAAAAAGTTCTTTTATCAGTTTTTCTGGCGACTGTTTTTCTTCGTAGACGTTCTGTTATTTGTTTTGAATTTACTTTTTGGCCCGAGATACGATTTGCCACTTCTATGGTGCATAATCATTTACGGGACGTCAGTCGTGTTTAGCATACTGTGGTATATGGGATTATTCATCTACGCATTTCGTTCTAAGCAAATTTGGGGACGAACGGAGCTTAAGCCCAAAACAATACCTATAGTATATTCACAGTACAAATGGGTAATAAGAAAGAAATGGCTCAGGGAAAATATTGGCCTTCATAAATGGCTTGCTTTAGTACCCTTGATAATCGTGTGCCTGACGTTTACTCCCATGATTATCCGTAATAACCGAGTGATTTACCCTCAGGGAAGTCCCCCCGAATTCTATAAGCGTATGCTCAAGTACAGGCGCACTACAATCTCCCAGCTTCCAGAATTTGAACGTTTATTCCCAAACTACCTTTGTGACAAAGACATCTCCATCAGTAAATTTATATTCGACCCAAATAATCAAAGGGGTAATATCGCCTATCGCGACCCGAACTCACCGGTTCGATGGTGTTTAACCGCTGGCCTGCACAAGCGTTATTTGCTCATTATGAAAACCGATTTAGTCTATGCCAAAATAGATCCTGAAACAGAAAAAATTATTTCACCCGGCTCACATGAGGAACCGCTTTTCAGTCTGAGGGAGGTCAGTTCTATTTCCATTATGCCACGTTTTGTGCTATTTGAGCAGCGTTATGCTGTGCCGAAAAGTAAAGAATTAAAGATATTGACAGCCGATGAATGGAAAAAGCTCGTCAAAGCAGATGGTGACTTTAGTGTTTTGGGAATCGAACTGAAAAAGAAAGAGCCGATACCAAACTTCGAATTCGCCTTTCGAAATAATCAGTAAATTTCCACGGGTTAAAACCCGTGGCATTTGCCGCAACAGGCTTTGCCTGTCCACCTTCGGTGGATAACTTCATCTACGGGTTTACACCCGTAGAATTGCGGCGGAATATTAAACTGTTCCTCTGCCTGCCTTTCCGTATGTAACGAAGGGAAATATGATAAACAAAAGTGTGTTGCGGGCATACTTTTGCCTCAGATACTTGTTTGTACACGTGAAAATTCAATAAAGCAAATCTCGCATTTCCCTTCAATTGTAAAATTTGTTTAACCTGTGGTTAAATTAAGAACTATTTTCTTAAAAAAGTTCGTTTTTCATTGATCATCACGGGCTATTTTTTTTGTTTCCTCAATCCCTTATGCTCTTATGCCTTATTTCTTGTATCTGCCCTCTGTCAACAATCTACGAACAACGGACAATGAACAACAAACTATGAACTCTGCGCAACGCTTTCCTATCCTGCGCAGTTTAACATAATGTTAAAATACAAAAATGTCAAATTTCTGCAACATTTTGCACAAAAAGTGCGCGCTTTTGCTTACTTTTGTCAACTTTCCGT
>JAOUFU010000134.1 GCA_029858035.1 Phycisphaerae bacterium | reverse complement strand
CCATGTGATGATTGTGAACTCTGTCTCCAGGCCTGCCCGACCCGCGCCTTGTATGCTCCTTATAAAGTGAATCCGAGGCTTTGTATTAACCCTCTCACCCGAAAACAGGAATATATACAACCGGAAGTTCGTTTGAAGATGCAGAACTGGATATGTGGATGTGATATCTGTCAGGAGGTTTGCCCGGTTAATAAAAAACTCGTCGTTAGGGACGTTGATCCTCGTTCCGGTTTCGACTCACTGCATCATGCCAGCCACAAGTATCTTGACAATATCGAGAGAGCTCCTCTTCTCACGGATGTCCTCGGCGAAGCATACCCTGATGTGATTAGGAGAAATGCATCAATCGCATTGGCAAATATAGGCAAAGGGGATCCCCAAACGCATTCTTTTGCGTTTGGGGGCCCCAAAGCAAGGGCGGAAGCTTTGGAAGCGCTGAAGACATCCCTCGCCGGCGCAAAGGGCCAGTTAAAGCGGTATTATCTTTGGGCAATCAGCACCTTGCAGGATACGGAAATTGCCGGGATTGATCCGGGTACTTGCCAAGAGCGCTGACAGATGAGAAGAAGCGGGACAACCGTTCTTTGTGATGCCGAGGTAGGTATTCTCAGAAATGCCCCGCAAAGCTCGACAGGCAAATGTGGGGCTGGGGTTGAAGTTGGTCGAGTGGGAGTAGGGACTATCGCAGGCAGTCATTTCTTCGGCTTGACACGGACTCTCTAATGGGATAGAATCGCTTCGTGATAACTCTTACCAGGAGATCAAAACATTGAAGAAACGTCGTGATTATTTGAATAGCTTGATGACAGCGGCTTTGGGTGATAGGAGAATGATGCGAGTAATTATCATGGCTAGCGTGCTTATGAGCAGTGCTGCCACCTTTGCTCAAACGAGCCGGCCCTTGGTCGGTGCCATTCGATGGGATGCTTGGACGGGTGGAGGTGTTACCGAACAGGTCGAACGGACACTTGGTCCGAAGAAGTATCATGGTCGTTTACCATGGTTTGCCGAAGTAATCGATGACGAGACAGTCAAGATCGACGGCGGTCGGCAGGTGGTCATGGACCAGGAGATCGAGTTTGCAGCGTACGCGGGACTGGACTACTGGGCTTTCTTGATCTACCCGGAAGGCAACTCCATGAGCGTTGCCCTCAAACAGTACCTACAGAGTAAGAATCGCAAGCAGCTCCGATTCTGTCTGATTATGCATAGCACACTCGAAGCAGAAAACGATCAGTGGCATAAGGAGCGGGATCGAGCCATCACACTCCTGAAGGAACCAGGATACCAAACCGTATTAGATGGACGCCCCTTGGTCTTTGCTTTCGTCGGCGGAGAATTTCCATTTGCCCGGTTCAGTGAATTTCTGACAGCAGCCAGGGAGGCGGGGTCAAACCCCTATTGTGTCTATATGGGCTGGAACCCGGCCTCGGATTTCAAGAAGGTCGCAAAGAAAGGATTCGATGCGGTCTCGGCGTATGCCAAAGATGGCAACCAACCCAGGTTTGCTGACTTGGCAAGGGCCGTGGAACAGAGCTACTGGCATAATGCCACCAAGTCACAAATCCCGTACATACCACTCGTGACTACCGGATGGGACAAACGTCCTCGCAAGGACAATCCGGTATCATGGGAAAAGGGGCATGGCTATCATCGACAAGACGTATTTCCGTCCAGGGCTACGCCTGCTGAAATCTCTGCACATCTGAAGAACGCTCTATCATTAGTACAGAAGCACCCCCGGATCTGTCAGGCTAATGCCGTTATCGTCTACGCTTGGAATGAGTATGATGAAGGGGGCTGGCTTTCACCATCGAGAGGTGCAGACGGGACTCCGGACATCTCCCGACTGGATGCAGTTCGACAGATCTTGAAGGATAGTGAAGTTCAGCAGTAACGAGCCTCTGAGATGATGGGTGGTAGGAGCAGGTTCGATAGAAGTCTTGGCCCCACCAGCCCGTCCAATCCTAATAGTCCAATTCTTGTCCAATTCCACGTAGGTTACATATCATTTCAGAGCAACGGATTATCCAGGAAATTGGTGCATTTTGGTGCACCACCTGTTTTTGGAGCAAAAGAGATTGACAGGGTTATCTACTTGCCTTGAGGGATAGCAATTTGAGATCGGCATTTTTCTTTCCCTGTGGGAATAATAACAAATTCGACTCCCAGTTTCCTCGCTGCCTCGATTTCATCGCGTATTGTCTCGAGGCTCTTAAACTTCAAGTGCATCATCATGCATACCACATTATTTCTTCTGATTTGCATATTTCAAAGCCTCAGACCTTCTATCCACAACAAGATCTATATCTACAGAATGTTTGGATCTTTTAGAAAAGTCTTCCACGAACTGGTGGTAGATAAGCTGGGAAGACAAAATGCCCACAAAGGCCATACTGTCCATCTCACTTGGATTTTTGGACATCTTAAGTTTTTGCATTAACCTGTTCACCTTGCCTGTATGAAACAGACCCGCTTTTCTCAGTGGCTTTTCTGATAGCATCTCCCCTGCGTAATCGGTTGTTTTTTCATTCAGCAGGCTTTGTGTAATCGGAGCACGATAGGGATGCTTTGGACGCGTAATTATGTCTTTGGGTAATATTCCCTTAAAGGACTTTTTGAGTATGTGTTTTTCACTTAGGCCAAGGATCTTCCATTTAGCGGGAACTCGACCCATCAAATCCAGAATACGAGGATCAAGGTAAGGCAGTCGTATTTCCAGAGAGTGAGCCATAGCCACTCTATCGCCCTGGGACGATAGAAGGTAATTGCTCAGAAAAATTACCATTTCCAGGTACTGGGCCTTGGAAAGATTGTCCCAGCGTGCATAAGATTCAGGGAGACTCTGTCTAACCTGTTCATATCCGCGAGATGTGCCTATTGCCTCACTGAGTTCGTCAGAGAAGAAAGTCTTGATTCTGCCCGTATTTTCCCATCTTATCAAGTGGGAATAAAGAGGATCGTGTGTTTCATCAAGCCCCTTTGCGAAAAAAGATTTTAGCGTGCATTTGAGCCTGGGATTATCAAATATGTAGGGATAAAGCTCACCGATAAGCTCAGGCCGATTTTGGGAATCAGGGTAGCGCGCCCAGAACCTTCTGACCTTTGATTCCCGAAAGATATTGTAACCGCCAAAAACTTCGTCGGCCCCTTCGCCTGTAAGGACAACCTTGTAACCACTTTGATAAACAAGTTTGGAGAGCAAGAACAGTGGCGCCGGCGCAGTTCTTAAAAGGGGCTTTTCGCAGTGCCATAGGACCTGGGGGAATACCGCTCCAATGTTACTGTTGGATGCCTGCATTTCGCTATGGTTTACATTCAGGAACGACACCATTTGATTCTGGTAGTCACCTTCGTCAAAATCATGCTCCTCAAAGCGAATCCCAAATGTTCTAACGTCGCTATTGAAGTTTTTTACGACGAAGCTCGTCACAGCGGAGGAGTCCAGCCCCCCACTTAAATAGCAGCCGACCGGCACGTCGGACCGCAGCCGAATTCGAACCGCGTCCAGCAGCAAATCCCTGATTCTCTCGCTGAGTTGTTCTGGTGGGATGTCCTTCTGAGAGTCTCTGGTGCAAAAAGGTATATCCCAATATCTCTTGATTGCTATTTGACCTTCGGAAACCGTCAAGCAGTGCCCTGGAGGAAGTTCGACAATATTTTTGAAAACTGTTCTTGGCGTAAGCGTCGTCCAGAACGTGAAAATCTGATCCATTGCGATAGGATCTATTTCGCGGGCAATGTCTTCGTTCATAAGGAGCGACTTTATTTCAGATGAGAATATGAGTACATCTTTGTGTATAGTGTAGTGGAGTGGGCGTATTCCCAACCGATCACGTGCCAGAAAGAGCTTTCTTTGTGAACTGTCCCAAATCGCGAAGGCAAATTGGCCGTTCAATTGCCCAAGGCAGTCAGGTCCTTTTTCTTCGAACAGATGCAGTATTACTTCAGTATCTGAAGTTGTATAAAAACGATGTCCATTCTTTTGCAGATCTTTCTTTAGCTCCGGATAGTTGTATACCTCGCCGTTATAGACAATCCACATAGTCTGTTCTTCATTATGAATAGGTTGAGTACCGCTGGAAAGGTCTATGATGCTGAGCCTTGCATGTCCCAGACCTGCGCAGTCATCGAGGTAAATGCCTGCCTCATCCGGTCCACGATGCTGAAGCACGCTTAACATATTCTTCAGGGTGTCTAAAGAGACGCCTTGAGGTCCATTCATATTACAAATGCCAACTATTCCACACATGAGGTTAACACATTTTTGCTTTCTATTTGTAATGTCAATTAGGTTTCTTGTTCATCGCAAAGAATACCTTCTATCTTATTTACTCATTATCTTGATATATAGCAATTCGTTATCGGCATCCTTCTGTCTTTGCCAAACGCCTTTGGAGTAATCTTCACTCCCGGTGGCGATTGCCTTCTTTTGTATTCATTGAGGTCAACCATTCGTATCACCTGACTGACGATGTCTTTCGGAAGACCTTCTTCTATCAACTTCTGAGCAGACTTATCCTCTTCGATGCAGCCTTTGAGTATCTTGTCGAGCAAGTCATAATCCGGCAGGGAATCTGTGTCCATTTGTCCGTCCTTAAGCTCCGCACTGGGTGCTCTTTTTAGTACGCTTGTTGGTATGATGGCCTGACCATGCATCCAGTTGGCGTACCTGGCAAGCTTGTAAACCATCATTTTTGGTACGTCTTTAATGACAGCAAAACCGCCAGCCGTGTCACCATAGAGCGTACAATAACCAACGGCGGTTTCACTCTTATTGCCCGTAGTTAGTACCAGATATGAAAACTGATTGCTAAGCGACATCAATATAGTGCCGCGAATTCTTGCCTGCAAATTCTCATAAGCTATGCCTGCATCCGACCAATCCCCAACGCATTTCAGTGTACTGTTGAACTCATCAAGAACTGTCTTGATGGGAATGATGTGAAACTCAATTCCCAGCTTTTTTGCCACTTTGGCCGCATCGCGTATCGTCTCGGGGCTGTTAAACTTCGAAGGCATTGTGACGCCGACAACACTTTCAGCGCCGAGCGCGTCCACAGCAATCGCGGCAGTCAAGGAAGAATCGATCCCGCCGCTCAGACCTATAACGACCTTGCTGAAGCCGTTTTTAAGAACGTAATCTCTCGTCCCAAGCACTAAAGCCTGGTAGATCTCGGAAACGTGGTCAATCCCCCGAATCGGGTTAATTGAAGCCTTGTCAGAATTTACTGGACAGACTTTGTCACCTAAAGTCGAATCAACGTCGGCAATGAGCAAGTCTTCTTCAAATGCATTAGCCTGGCAGGTAACAGTGCCTTTTGCGTCAAGAAACATACTGCGGCCGTCAAAAACAAGCTCATCCTGTCCGCCAATAAGATTGCAGTAGGCAACCGGGCAGTTGAAATACTTTGCACAGCGGCTGAGAACGTCTTTTCGCTGACCGATTTTTCCAACGTGGAATGGTGATGCGGATATGTTTACGATTAAATCTTTGCGGTATGTTTCCCCGATAAATTCGTCCATCCACTCAACATGCCATATGTCTTCACAGATTGTAAGTATCACAGCATGTCCGTTTATCCTGACCGTTGCAGAACCACTGCCGGATCGAAAGTACCTTCTCTCATCGAATACACCATAGTTCGGTAGAATCATCTTTCGGTAAATTCTTTTTATCGTTCCCTTATCGAGCACGGCAAGAGAATTAAAGTGCCGGTTCTCAGTCGCCTCTGCAAAACCCACAATCAACGTCTTTTCAGAGCAGTCCTTGGCCATCTGTTCGACAGCCTGCATGTTGTCCTCGAAAAAGTGCGTTTTAAGAAGGAGATCTTCAGGAGGATACCCACAAATTGCCATCTCAGGGAAGATGACGAGATCTGCGCCGGTTTCTATGCCTTTAGCGTAGAAATCTCGCATTTTCGCCACATTGCCGGTAATATCACCAACACAGGCGTTGAACTGTCCAAGTGCAACTCGCAATGCCATACATTATTCTCCTTTTAGCTCTAATTGTATGCCGAAAGGCCCAAAGTGCTGCCATACTGTAACTTCTCCTCAATTGCTAATTTGCACCGTCTTTTCCCTGACTTCAAAAAGACGATCTCGTCGTCAATGTCTGGCTCTACCGTCGCCAAGGCTGCATTTTTCATATCTGACTTATCTGATTTTCTGTTTGTGGCCAATCATCAAACATGCGCATCTGGTACCGCTCCAAAGCAAACTTGTTTACCGCTATATCAACCGGTATTTTGTATTTGCCATTCCAGCAGGCGGTGCAATAGTGGTCTGCCGGCAGATTAGCACAAGATAACAGCCCTTCCAGCGAAATGTAACCGACGCTATCGACCTCCAGAAATTTTCTTATTTGCTGAAGGTCGCGATTATTTGCCAGCAATTCTTCTCTGGTAGGGAAATCAACACCATAAAAACACGGATACCTAATCGGCGGACAACTGACCCGCATGTGGATTTGCCTCGCACCGGCTTCACGCAAGGCCCTGATCTTTCCTCGCGTGGTGGTGCCACGAACTATTGAATCGTCCACAACGACTATGCGTTTGCCCGCCACAACTTCCCTTACCACTGCCAGCTTAAGTTTAACCTCCAACTCCCTCATTTTCTGCCCCGGCGAAATAAATGTTCTGCCCACGTAGTGGCTTCTAACCAGCCCCATATCGAAAGGTATCCGGCTCTGTTCTGCAAATCCTATTGCCGCTGATGTGCCTGAGTCCGGCACAGGTATTACAAGATCTGCATTAGCTGGGTGTTCTATAGCCAGCCGTCTTCCGAGATTTTTTCTAAACTCATGTACATTTTTACCAAAAATGATGCTGTTTTGTTTGGCAAAATAAATATGTTCAAAGATACAATGGGCTGGAGTAACTTTTCCAGGTGTAACAAAGAATCTGCTCGAAAGACCATCTTTACACAAAGTAATAATCTCACCGGGTTCAACTTCTCTGATGAACTTAGCCTCGACAGTATCAAAGGCACAAGTTTCACTGGCGACGACATAATAACCTTCTTTAGTCCGGCCCAGACATAGGGGCCTGATACCATAGGGATCTCGCGCTGCTTCTATCCGGTCAGCAAACAAAAACAGCAGGCAGTACGAACCTTGTAGATGATTAAGTGTGTGTGCCAGTGGGTCGGGTCTGCTAACGTGCGTTGGCTTGGCAAGCAAATGAATAATGACCTCAGTGTCGGTTGTAGACTTGAAGATACTACCATGTTGTTCGCACTCGTCACGCAAAAGTGATGCGTTTATGAGGTTGCCGTTGTGTGCTACCGCCACTTGGCCGCGGGAATACTCGCATTGAACCGGCTGGCTGTTTAGGACCCGAGACGATCCCGTGGTCGAATAACGCACATGCCCAATTGCTATAGGATTGGCCAGTTTCTCTAAAAGACCGGAACCATAACGGAAGACCCTTCTAACAGTGCCCATACCTGTGTAGCATCGGATATAATCACCATTGCTTGAAGCGATCCCGGCTGATTCCTGTCCGCGATGCTGAAGGCTGTGTAAGCCAAAATAAGTCTTTTCGACGGCATCAGGATCACCGAAGATTCCGAAAAGGCCACAGTTTTCCTTTTTGACCGTAGACATTCTCATATTCTCCCTGGCAAGCTCGACAGCCAAGTTCACTCCGGAACCATCTCCGTAGAAAGAACTGCCAATCGTACAGAATGCACGTTTCTATAGGCTTCCTTGGACGGCCGGCATATACCTTTTACTGTAATTCTCTAAGCTGAAAAGAGATCAGATCCCATTTTGGATAGCACCATCTTTTTTTATGTGAAGAAACAAATAACTTTTTGAGATATTATATCGCACATAATTTTGAGCTGGTCGGAGTCAACCTCATACACCTTAACAACATCCTCATACTTATGCTCTTCGGGCAGGAAGCTGGTTAGTAAATTAGGCATTTCCAACAGCTTGTCTTGGTTGAATACTACGCTTTCTTTCTGCGGGAAGAGGGCTACGTAAAAGATATCGCTTTCAACCAAATCCTGGAAAAAGTGAGTGCCGAAAGAAAGCTCCGGCATCAGGTTTCCACCTTCATAGGCTATCTCCACAAGCGTTGTTATCTTATTAATTTCAGCAAAGCGGACCGGAACACCCAAACTTGGGGTCGTCGTACCCCATCTGCCCGGTCCAAACAAGAGGGTCGGAGTTGTTTCTTTATTGGTTATCTGCCTATTCAGTTTCCCTATCAGCCTTGCTATACTGTATTTCTGTGAAACCGGAGTCTCTATGTATGCTTGTGGGTCGACATAAATAATTCTTCTAATCGGCTCCGAGATACTGCCCCCCATGGTATACCCATCTGATGCAAAAAGAACTTTTTCGGGTTTAATGTTGTCTGGAAGTTGTACGCTTGCTGTTAATCCTTTGGTCTGTAGCGGCCTGCACTGGACCAAATTAATTGCAAACGCTTCGTCGTCTGTAAAGTTAACTGTGAATTCTATGTCCACAGGGTATTGGTAACGACCTTCCAGTCTCTTAAGCATTTTCTGCATTACTTGCGGGAAATTTGTTTTCGATAAGAGTTTTTCAAATGTCAAAATCCATGCTCTTCGACCCTTCATACCCAGTTCTTTCATTTTCCGCTCGGTTTGACGGTCTGGACTGGCTATTAAGTCCAAATTCACATTGAGCTTGTCATTCAACAGGTCGATAACACTCACGGTCCTTAAGCAATTCTGGTTTATATCAAGGAGATCAACGTTATGTTGCGAGAATCTTGCTGCATCTTCCCTGTCAGCGTAGGGATGTGACAGAGGTTCATCCAAAGCAATCGTTTGTGGGTAATCATCCTCAACCCGGTCCACTGCTCTCGTGCCAAGGCCGAAGACAAGCCGCAACATACCGGCTTTGGGATCAAGATCGGGCTTCCAGACAAAAGTATTGTAGGAAACACCAACGCCCGCGAGGTTAGGAAAGAAATAGGAGTTTTGATAAGAACCTGATACCCGCTGGACCAGTAAAGCCATTTGTTCATCCTGCTGATCAAGGCCTCTCTGCAAACGGTATGAAAGTGCATCTTCGTCCATGGTACTCGCATAGACTCTTCGCACGGCCTCTTCAAATTGGGAATAACGCTGTTCGGGGTCACCCTGATTTACCAAGAATAAGCTTTCATATTTCCCAGCAAACGCATTGCCGAACGAATCCTCGAGCAAACTGCTTGAACGAACAATAATCGGGGATTGGCCGAAATATTCTATAGTTTCCTGAAACCGCTCACGAATCTGGTCGGGAAATTTACCTCTTAGAAGGTTTTCCTTCATTTCGGGAGCCACTTCGAAGTAGCCCTCTTTAGTCTTCTGCTTCATAAGCAGCTTCCACCAGCCGTTTTCAACTATGTAACTGTAAAAAACGTCCGAGCCTATATAGAATGAATCGTGGGGCTCCATATATTGGTTCCAGTCGAATGACTTGTCCTGCGACAGGATTTTCTGGGCCAGAAGCATACCGGCAGCTTTGCCGCCAATGAAGCCGCTTCCAATCAACCTGTCCCTGATGTTTATCAAATCCTCGAGGGAAAAGTTATTTTGGGCCAGCTCGGAAATCCTTTTTTCTCTGCCTACCATTATTCTGCAGAGCTCTCGAACAAGTTCTTTGCTCTCTTTTGACTCCGAAGGTGCTTTCATTAAACTCTCCGCTTTCATAAAGAGGCGGTCCCAGTAATCCA
>JAOUFU010000675.1 GCA_029858035.1 Phycisphaerae bacterium | reverse complement strand
GTGGAGACGGTCAAACAGGCATTGAAAGTCTACCTCGAAACCGGTACTCTGCCAGCATTAAAAGAATTCACTGCTTCAAATGGCTAAAATATTACGAATAAAAAAGGAGTCAAACAAAATGTCACTTACACTCTCAAAAGTAAACGCTTCGGCTGCAACCCTGACAAAAAACAGAACAGAAAACTCGGTTGTGCCTGCCTCAGGTATGTGTGTTACATGTGTAGATGGTTGCATAGGTATGTGCGAAATAGGCAAAAGCGCTTATCGCGGCCATGAAGTAATTTACCCACAGCCTTTTGGTATGGTCACTACTGCTGCCGAAAAAACCTATCCGGTTGATTATTCACACTTCAACATTATGGGCACTGCAGTGGGTGCACATGGCATTGAACCCGACAGTGATAAAGCCATTTTCCCCGCCGTAAATCTTGAAGTCATCTTTGGCCAGGATAACGGAATAAAGTACCGTTATCCCTGGCATATACCGGGCATTGGTTCAACAAATATCGCAAAGAATAACTGGGAAGGCCTAGCCATTGGCTCCGCCCTGGCTGGAACCGGCCTGACTATCGGTGAAAACGTAGTAGGAATGGATCCTGAGGCAGTTATCAAAAACGGACGTGTGGTTGATACCGCTGACCTTAAACGCCGTGTGAAACTATATAAAGACTATCAACGTGACGGTTACGGTGCAATCATTGTACAGGCAAACGTCGAGGATACCCGGCTTGGTGTTCAGGAATACGCCATCGAAAAGCTTGGGGCCGAATGTGTAGAACTTAAATGGGGCCAGGGTGCCAAGGATATTGGCGGTGAAGTGAAAATCACGGATCTCAAAAAGGCGCAACTGCTCTACGAGCGAGGCTATGTGGTGCTTCCCAATCCTACCGACCCTAATGTAATTAAAGCTTTTGAGAATGGAGCATTTAAGGAGTTTGAACGACACTCACGCGTAGGCATGGTGACCGAAGAATCATTTGCTCAGAGGGTTGAAGAATTGCGCAAGGCCGGTGCTAAATATGTCTTTCTCAAAACAGGAGCCTATCGACCAGCGGATTTGGCAAGGGCAATAGTATTTGCTTCCCGTTACAAAATTGACCTCCTAACTGTCGATGGTGCTGGTGGCGGCACAGGCATGAGTCCCTGGCGTATGATGAATGAGTGGGGTGTACCTCCCGTCGAATTACACTCACTCTTACACAATTATGCCAAACGCCTTGCGGACAAGGGCGAATATCTTCCGACATTAGCCTTGGCTGGTGGATTCACATTCGAAGACCAAATTTTCAAAGGTCTTGCACTTGGTGCTCCATTTGTAAAGCTGATAGGAATGGCCAGAGGTCCTATTGCGGCAGCTATGGTGGGTAAAACAATAGGCCGCACAATGCAAGAAAATCAGATACCCGTTTATGTTGAGAGATTCGGAAATACCAAAGATGAAATTTTTGTAACGGCAAGTGCACTGCGTAAGGAACTGGGAGACGCCGAGTTTGAGAAACTACCGACCGGTGCCTTGGGACTTTACACTTATTATGAACGTCTTGCCCAGGGCCTACGACAACTAATGGCAGGCAGCCGGAAGTTTGCGATAGAACATATCGCAAGAGACGACATAGCGGCTTTGACACTTCAGGCAGCAAATATTAGTAAGATTAAGTATGTAATGGAAGTAGATCAAGGAAAGGTTGAAAGAATTCTCAACGGCTGAAGTCGCATTGTAACTCAGCTCTGCAAGTAGGTGATAATTAAGTTTGCGAATTACCAGAACCTGTTTGAAACATTATTTTCTTAACCATCGTTCTATCGGCAGTTGATTTACAGACTGGCGGAGGACAGGATCAACATTCGTATAGACCTTATTTGTCAGAATCGGAGAAGAGTGCTCCAGCAGCCTTTGAGTAACAGCAGTCGAAACTCCGTTTTGAGCGAGAACCGATGCAAAAGTTTTGCGTAAATCGTGGAATCTTAAATCTGGCAATCCAGCTTCTTTGCAAATTTTACGCCATGTTCTATGATTAAATTTTGTTTTAAATAATTTATCCTGTCCGACATCCAAGCCTTTGACATATTTTGAAAGCAACTTCATTACTTCAACTGATACGGGACGTGAAGGCATGCATTTTTTGGTTTTTTGGCTTCTCGTAGAAATGCAACTCTTTTCGAAATCGATATCGCCGATTTTTAGTAAATCAATATCACCACTTGCAGTGCAAATATTAACCGGGTATTCGCTTAAGATAGTGTGCATCCGTGCCTCATCACATAACTCCAGAACTGTTGCCAGCGGCCCGTTGTTAACTTTAATGTTCGCAATGCAAGAACACAACTGGCGCCATCCTCTATCCACC
>JAOUFU010000133.1 GCA_029858035.1 Phycisphaerae bacterium | reverse complement strand
GTGAATAAGCTGCAGATGCCCTTTTTTTACGTGCCCGGAAATCACGATATCAGCAACGCCGCAATGGCCGGGAAGTGGCAGCAGCGCCTCGGCTCAAGCTATTATCACTTCGTCTACCGCGAGGTCCTGTTTCTTTGCCTTAATACTCAGGATGGTTCTTCCCGCTGGATCGATGACAAGCAAATGCGATATTTCCGGAAGGTTCTTGATGAAAACAACAATGTCCGCTGGACAATGGTATTTATGCACCAGCCGATGTGGTTTAGCGAAAGCAGCGAGAATTGGCAGCAGTTTGAAGAGTTGTTGGAGGGCAGGCCCTATACTGTCTTTGCCGGGCATCTCCACGTATATAGCAAATCTATACAGGATGGCAGCCTGTATTACCTCTTATCCACAACGGGCGGGGCTGGCAAGGCCCAGGGGGGAAAGCCGGCCGGTCTTGCCGAATGCCAGTTCGACCATATAGTCTGGGTCACGATGACCGATGACGGGCCGGCCATGGCAAATCTCTTACTTGATGGCATCTTGGACGATGAGCCTTGTCCGGATCCGTAAAACACACATCTCGTATGAAATTCAGATTATGCTTGGAGTTGCTACTTTCTACTGACTGTCACCTTTTCAATCTTGAACTGGCCCAGTGTGCTTGCCATATTGAGAAAATCTGCCGGCTCACCGTTCCCGGCCGCAAGAGCGATATGGCCCGCGTCGTAGCCCCCTCGACCCGTACCCTTAAAGGCAGCGTCCAGCCCTACCCATTTACCGCCGACATACGCCTGGTTCCAGGCATGGCCGCCGAAGCCCTGGAGACCGGCAAAATCCTCAACGTACGCCACACCAACGACCACTTGGGCCGGAATTCCAACGGCACGGCACATCGCCGCCGTTAATACCGCAAACTCGCTGCAGTCGCCTTGCTTGCTGGCCGCGACCTCTGCCGCTGATGCGTAACCGACCGACAGGCTTGTATTTTCAATGTAATCGCCTACAAACGCCTCAATTTTTTTAATGGCCTCGGCCGCATCCTTCGTCTGGCCGACAGCACTACGGGCAAGCTCTATTATTTCTTTGCGGTCACTCTGTAGAAATCTTGTGGGCTTTGTGGCCTCCAGAATTGTTTGGTCACTGCCTGAGTAAGGAAATCTTACCCCTGGCGGTGCCGCAACGGGCTCGATTGTAACGACTACTTTGCCGTTGCTGAGCCGCTGTGACTTTTGATTGTCATTAGAGGGTATCGTTAAGTTACTCGCATCTCCGGTTGGAATCAAATCGTAAGTAATCGACTTGACCGAGGCAAGATTGCGCAAAGGCTCTGGGCTGCGCACGAACATCTTATCAACCAATTCCAAAACATCGTTTTCGCCTAATGCAAACTCCTTTGCGCAGGCGACCATCTCGACATTCAATCCTGCCACAGGCATGACGTTTTTCTGTGTTCGCAGGTTCTCGTCAACATAGGTTTTGCTGACAATCTCACCGGCACCGGGTATGTTGAGCGTTGTCGTCACTTCCGTCAAAGACACGACACGCCCTAACAGGTCAACGTTTTGTTTCGGTCCAATTTGTATTTGGGCCTCAAGGGCCTGCAGGATTCCCGGACTGAATATCTTCACGGTATACGTCGAACCTTCCTTCAGACCTTTTGACAAAGTCAGCAAACGCAGGCCTTCAGCCATTACAGCGCCGCTCGGCCATTCAAGCGTGCTTTTCTGCTCGGTTCCCATGGACTCGGTCGTAACATTCACAATGCCGTTCGCATCCAGCGTCCCTTCCACGTTCATCGTCATAATACTCATATCTTGCGCGACCTTAAAACCCAGTGGTTTACCGTCGGCGGTCTCGATGGAAGTTTCCGTCATATTTATGGTTATTGGAACGTCAGCCCGGCTTATTGTGATGCTGGCCTCTTCAGAGGTCGTTACTTTTTCATCATCAACGACCCGCGTCTGTATAGCGTGGCCAACCTTCTTGCCTTCCATAAATACGGCGAAATATTCTGTCTCATCTGACGCGGCTTCCTCTGGTAAAGGTTGCTCTGCCGAAACCTTTTCCCGCACAGGTTCCTCTAATGCCGGTTTTTCTCGTACGGGTTGCTCTGTTACAGTTTTTTCCGGCGTAACTTCCTTCGATACGGAGTTTACCGTCACAGATTCCTCCGGGATGGGTTCCGGCTCATTTTTGCAGCCCGTTGCCGCTAATGCCAATATTAAACAGACGCCGACAAGATACCGAATTCTCATAATCCAATTCCTTTCATAATACCACCGTGGGATTTATCAATAGATTCACTGCCGAGGACAAGTATATACTCAAAACCGCAAATTTTCATCGCAATAATTTTTCTTCCGGCTAAAATAAACAAAAATTATGTATGGAATGCTATGACTTTTGACGAACTTCTAAATCTGGTTTCTTCGGATAAAGCCCCCGATATTTGCGTCGATTCCCGTCTTGTTGAAGATGGTGATGTATTTGTAGCTGTCAAAGGTACGCTATACGACGGTCACGACTTTATTGGCCAGGCCGCAGCACGAGGCGCTAAATATATCGTTGCTAATGATAGTGGAGCAAAAATCGAGATATCGGATACCGGCTGTGACATTATCCTTGTTGAGGATTCCGCTCAGGCAGCAGCCGTTTTGGCGCAGGCAAGTAGGGGCAATCCATCTGCGAAATTAACCAACCTGGCTGTGACCGGTACGAATGGAAAAACAACCGTTGCGTATCTGGTTCGCTCGGTAATCCAGACGGCGGGTGAAAAGTGCGGCCTTATCGGAACCATCGTTTACGATACCGGCCTGGATAGTGCCCAGGCAGACTTAACAACACCCGATAGCCTCTTAATCGCCGACGCACAGGAGAAAATGGTCGGGGCCGGAGCAAAGTATATGGTTATTGAAGCCAGTAGTCACGCCCTGTCACAGAACCGACTCACGGGCATAAAATTCAAGGCTGCTGCTTTTACTAATATCGCCGGTGACCATCTGGATTATCACAAAACCAAAGAAGATTACCTAAATGCCAAAATGAAGCTTTTTACTGCTCTTTCGCCGGAAGCTGTCGCGGTTTTAAATAAACAGGCACCGGAGGCCCAGCTTATCGCCGGGCAAACCGGTGCCAAAGTGTTATGGTACGCTGTCGATGCGCAGGCTGATATTTCCGCCCATATCGAGTCAATGGAGGTAAATGGAACAGTTTTTGGTCTGGAATACTCAGGTCAATCATCGCTTGTAAAGACCCCTCTTTCCGGCCGATATAATGTCAGTAATCACCTGGCGGCGGCGGGTTTGTGTCTCGCAGCAGGTTTCGATTTGGAAACGATAGCGGCTGGTTTATCCGCTTTAAAAATGGTGCCGGGCCGGCTGGAAAAAATCAACCGACTTCCGGCAGAAGATAAAGGATATGTGACAGCTCCCTATATCTTGATCGATTATGCCCATACCGATGATGCCTTGAAGAACGCCCTCTCTGCCCTGAAGCCTTTCTGTAAGGGCTCCCTTTACGTTGTCTTCGGCTGCGGCGGGGATAGAGACAGAACCAAACGGCCTCGAATGGCAAGAGTGGCAGAGCAATTGGCCGATTTTGTAATTGTTACCAGCGATAATCCACGAACGGAGGAACCGGAAGCTATAATAGATGAGATTATCACCGGTTTTGAGAGTCCGGCCTCGGAGAAAATTACTGTTGAAGCGGATAGGAGAAAAGCTGTTGAGTTGGCTATAAAGACGGCCGGGAAAGATGATATTGTGCTCATAGCAGGCAAAGGCCACGAGGACTATCAAATCATCGGCAAACAAAAATTTGATTTCAGCGACAAGTTAATTGCCCAAAAGTGTCTGAGAAACCGAGAATGAAGGAAATCTCAATCAAGGATTTGGCCAGGATAATAAATGCCGAACCGGCAGGAGACGCTGGCGATTCTGTCGTCGGCGTCAGTACTGATTCGCGAACTGTAAAACCCGCTGACTGTTTCTTTGGCATTGCCGGCGATAGCTTCGATGGCCACAACTATGTCAAAGAGGCTTTTGCCAAAGGTGCTGTTTGTGCCGTAGTCAGTAAGGATGTCGAAGGCGGACCGATACTCAAGGTTGACGATACAATAAAAGCTCTTGGTGATTTTGCCCGGCATTATCGGCGGCAGGCCGGATACAAAGTTGTTGCTATTACCGGCTCGGTTGGCAAAACAACAACAAGGCAAATTACTTATCACGTCTTGAGCCGGCATTACCGCGTATCACAGGCAAAAAAGAATTTCAATAATCAGATAGGTCTGCCTTTGACCCTGTTGGATGCCGATGAAGAGACTCAAATTGTGGTTGCCGAGCTTGGCACAAACTCCCCGGGCGAGATTGCTTACTTAACTCGAATCGCTCTACCTGATGTTGCGGTTATTACGAGTGTCTGCTCGGCGCATTTAGAAGGTTTTGGTGGTTTGCAGACGATTATAGAAGAAAAATTATCTATATCAGAAGGCTTGCAGCCCGATGGTGTTTTCATAATAAACGGTGATTTCGACCAACTGGTCAGTGCCTGCAAAGCCAAAGGTGGCGAGACCGCCAGGTTTTATACTTTCGGCAAATCGGATGGTTGTGATTACCAGGCCCGCAACATCACTAATACCGGCTTTGGAAGTAGTTTCACTATAGATGGAACGCAGGTTTACTTACCGTTGGTTGGCCCGGGCAATGTCGATAATGCGCTCGCCGCATGGGCTATTTGCAGCCAATTTGGACTCTCTGTCCATGATTTTGCGCAGGCTGTGAAAACCCAGCCGCCTGTTTCTATGCGTGCCGAACTGCTGCAAATCGGGACACTAATAGTATTAAATGATTGTTACAACGCAAATCCCGCCTCAATAAGGAATGCACTGGATATATTGATCAATCTCGATTCGACCGGAAAGCGCCGTTTGGTTTTTATCTGTGGCGATATGGCTGAGCTGGGCCGGCAAACTGAGCGTCTCCACGCTGAACTCGGCCCTTCAATTGCCGGGGCCGGGGTGCAGCTTTTAATGACAGTCGGCAAATATGCGAAAATCACTGCCGAGGCCGCAAAAACAAGCGCCGATTACGATTTACAAACAAAATGTTTCGACGACACGCTTTCAGCTTGTAATAATCTGAAGGATTCAATAAAAGATTACGATATAATATTAGTCAAAGGTTCGAGGACAGCCAAACTGGAAATGGCCGTTGAGAGACTAAAACAGCTTTTTTCATGAAGCGTGAATCATGGATAAAGCTCTCAGACACGGGAAAAGTCCGCCATAGTCGGCTGAGCTTTGTCTCTTAAATTAGAACGATCCGCGAACTACAAGAGGCTGCTTACGAGATGATATACTACTTGTTATGGTATTTTCGCGCCGAAGACCGATTCCATTTCTACGCTTATCAAAACGTAATGTTTCGCTCCGTGGCAGCGGTTTTGACCAGCTTTTTAATATCGCTTTTGATTGGTCCTCCGATTATTCGATGGTTGATGCGAAAAAAAATAGGTGACCGTCCGGAGTTTCATCACGCTAAGCTGAACGAGTTGACCAGAGATAAAGCCAACACACCGACTATGGGCGGCCTGATAATCATACTTTCCGTGCTCGTAAGCACCCTGTTATGGTCAAAGTTGTACAATCCCGACGCCGGAATATACAACGCCTTTGTAGAGAAGGCGATCTTCTTAATTGTTTGGTTTGGAGCATTGGGCGGTGTCGATGACTGGCTAAAGCTGACCGCCCGCCGACAGGGCAGGCATGGGCTAAGAGCATGGGAGAAGCTCCTCTTTCAAATCGGCGGAGCGGTCTTGATAGCGTCGTTTTTATATGGTGATTTTCGAAACATAGAGGACGCCAAAGTATTTTGGCTGTGGCTGCCGTTCTATAAGAATCCAATTCCTTTCCCTTTGGCTGACTGGATGTTTGTCTTGATTGCGACTTTATATATATCAGCCACCAGCAATGGTGTTAACTTGGCCGATGGTATGGACGGATTGGCCGCCGGCTGTGTGGGAATGGTTAGCCTGGTGCTTGCGATACTTTGTTACGTCACCTCTGAGACGATGGCAAGAACCAGTGTCACCTGGTCGGAGTATCTTTTACTGCCGCATATACCTCAGGCTGGCGAGTTGAGCGTTTTTTATGCCGCAATCTTGGGGGCCGTACTCGGCTTCTTATGGTACAACTGCCATCCCGCGCAGGTTTTTATGGGTGATGTAGGCTCGCTGCCTCTTGGGGCCGCTATGGGATATGGGGCACTGGTGACCAGAAATGAAATTCTGCTTTTAATTATTGGTGGTGTATTTGTTTTGGAGTTGGTCAGCGTAGTTCTGCAGGTCAGCTATTTCAAATATACCGGCGGAAAACGCCTTTTTAGATTTACTCCCATTCATTATCATTTCCACTTGGCTGGCTGGAGCGAGCCGCAGGTGGTTGTGCGCTTTTGGCTGTTGGCCGCAGCCTTTGGTGCTATTGCCCTGGCTTCACTAAAGCTCCGCTAAACACCGGGCTGATCTCGCATCTTGGTCGGTGTACCAGTGATTTTTCACGGGTTACTCGCCGTGATGTTCTTCGATATGGATATGGACGTTTTCTCTGTAGTCTGGCGGCTCCTCGGAGGTGATTTTGTCTAACTTTCTCTGTGCCAAAAAGATTTTGACAGCAGTAACGCAGGAACCGATTCCCGCAACAAAGAACACCGCCGCGGCAAGATAGGCAAAGATTTCAGGTAGCGCCGCTATAATCACCGCGAAACCTATCAACAACAGCCCCACGATAAATATCCCTGTAGCAAGGCTCTTTGACGCTTGAGAGATTGCATTTGTGTAAAAACGAAAACTCATGTAGAGATCCTTGATTTAATAAAAAAATGGGTTCCATATAGGAACCCATTTACCTTTGGTCTGTTAATACATACCACCTCCCGGCGGCATCCCGGGCGGCGCTTCTTTCTTTTCAGGAATCTCGCTGACTATCGCGTCAGTCGTTAGCAGCAGCGAGGCAATTGAGGCTCCGTTCTGCAGAGCTATTCTTTCTACCTTTGTAGGTACAATGACGCCAAACTCAATCATGTCGCCGTATTTTTTTTGCAATGCATCATATCCGAAGTTTTTCTGTTTGCTTTCCATAATCTTCTGGGCAACGATTGAGCCGTCAAGACCGGCGTTTTCAGCGATTTGCTTGATAGGTGCAACAACCGCTCTGCGAACAATATCAACGCCAATCTTCGCATCCCCGCTGACCTTGACCTTGTCCAGCGCCGATAAGGCTCTAAGCATTGCTACTCCGCCTCCGGGCAGAATACCTTCTTCCGCCGCTGCCCGGCAGGCATGTAATGCATCTTCCACTCGCGACTTCTTTTCCTTCATCTCCGCCTCGGTCGCCGCTCCCACATTAATCTGCGCCACACCGCCGACTAATTTGGCTAACCTCTCCTGCAGTTTTTCAATGTCATAGTCACTGGTGGATTTATCAATCTCGTTTTTAATCTGCTCGATCCTGCCTTTGATTGCTTCTGTACTGCCGGCACCTTCGATAATGGTAGTGCTGTCTTTGTCAATCGTAATTCGTTTTGCTCTGCCAAGCTGGGTCAATTCGATGTTCTCTAACTGTAGCCCAAGGTCCTCGAAAATAGCCTCACCGCCGGTCAGAACCGCAATGTCGCTGAGCAGGGCTTTTCGCCTGTCACCAAAACCGGGCGCTTTCACAGCGGCTACTTGCAGCACGCCACGCAATTTATTGACAACCAGCGTGGCCAGCGCCTCGCCCTCAACATCTTCAGCGATAACCAGCAGGGGCCTGCCCTGTTTGGCGACCTTTTCAAGTAGCGGAACAAGTGATTTTATCGAACTGATTTTCTTCTCGTGAACCAGAATGTACGGCTTTTCCAGAACGGACGTCATATTCTCCAGATCGTTAATAAAGTGCGGGCTAAGATAACCTTTGTCGAACTGCATACCCTCAACCAGCTCGACTGTTGTTTCCAGAGATTGGCCCTCTTCTACGGTTATAACACCGTCTTTGCCGACCTTGTTCATTGCCTCAGCCAGTTTTTTCCCGATTTCAACATCCTGGTTCGCTGAGCAGGTTGCTACCTGTTCGAACTGTTTGCTCGAAACAACGGAAGTGCTCATCCTGTGCAGTTCATTCACGATTGCCTCGACACCTGCTTCGATACCGCGTTTGACCTGCATTGCATTGGCCCCGGCCGTGATGTTTTTGAGGCCTTCATTGAAGATACTCTCAGCCAGAATTGTTGCGGTTGTTGTCCCGTCCCCGGCAACACTGGATGTCTTTGACGCCACTTCCTTGACCATTTGTGCGCCCATATTCTCATAGGCATCTTCCAGCTCAATCTCCTTGGCCACCGTTACACCATCTTTGGTCACGGTGGGTGAGCCGAACGATTTTTCCAAAATCACATTTCTGCCGCACGGACCGAGCGTAATCTTTACCGCTTTTGCGAGTTTCTTCACACCCTCTCGAATAGCCGAGCGTGCATCACTGCCAAAAGCTATTTTTTTAGCTGCCATTTCTTTTTTTCTCCTTTTTATTGAGTATTAATTTATCTGCATACTTTGCGGTTAATCTGTTATTACTTTTCAATTATCGCCATAATATCTGACTCATCCATAATCAGATACTCTTTGCCTTCTATCTTTATTTCTGTCCCGGCATAGCTTGTGAAAAGCACGATGTCGCCCTTTTTCACCTGCACCTTTTTACGTGTTCCGTCATCGAGCAATTTGCCCTCGCCGACACTCACGATTTTGCCTCTTTGCGGCTTTTCTTTGGCGGTGTCCGGAAGGACTATCCCCCCGGCGGTCTTGGTCTCTGCCTCCAGACGCTGAACGAGAACTTTATCTGCCAATGGTCGAATCTTCATTTTGTACTTACTCCTTTCAAAAACTTTTCTGACTTTTATCTTATCTTTATTTTATCTGCAATCATAAAACAATACAGTTATTCTGAGAAGATGTCGCTATTATATTTTTTTATAAACAGCCTGTTCAACTGTTCCTGCAGAATGTTCATATCAACCGGCTTTTCAATGACGCTGAAGACGTCGAGTCGCAGCGCCTTACTGAGGATGGCTTCGCCCGCTGCACATGTCAGAAGGATGCACGGCAGCAGCGGGTAATCAATTCGAATTATCTGTATCGTCGCCAGCCCGGCCGATTTTTCCGAATCCAGATCTACAATTGTAGTATGAATTCGCCGTTGCTCGATAATATTGACAAAATCACTTGTATTCTCAGCAACAAGCAGATTAACACCTCTGGGCTCAAATAGGTTACGCTGCACCTCAGGCCAGGCCCAGTTGGCGCCGCTGGCCAGAACATTTACTTCTTCAAGTTTTGAGAAATTCGCGACCATAGTACTTTATAATTCCTAACTATACGCAAATATCGTGCCAAATCTCCTGCCACGGGGTCATGCTTGCTTAAGTGATTATTATAAATGAGGTTATGTTCTAAAGGCGAACTTTGTTTTGTCTGCCAAAATTCCAGCGGACCCTCTTTCTCCTGCCAACTCGGCAGGATTGTTATCGCCGCGAAAGCGGCAACTTAGAGGTTTTTGGCTTCAGCTTCTGGCTTAGGTTGCCTCTATGCAATATCCCACTGTACAGCCCCTTCATGCAAAAGACCTAAAGTCCGAACCTCAAAAGTTCGTGCAATCCGATAAATCAGTCGTTAAAATTATAGCTGTGAAATCTCATGTTGAACATTCAA
>JAOUFU010000674.1 GCA_029858035.1 Phycisphaerae bacterium | reverse complement strand
GGAATGGTATCCTCTGCGAGATTTGAGCCGGCAAGTCCAGAAATTCGGAGACCTCGCGGACACCATCTTTTCTCAGGGTTTTTAGCGGCTCAATGACCGAATAGCCATAAGCCGCCTGTGGATCAACGCCAAGCTGAGCGAGAATATTGTGCTGACGTTTGATTCCGGCTACGGTCTCTTCGATGTCGGTGAGAATCGTGCCGTGCAGGAGGAACTTTGCACCGGACTCTTTGACGAGGCGGCTGAATACCTTTGCGTAGAATGTGTCCGTGACGGCCTGGCGTTTTTCTTCGGGGTCCGTCAAACCTGCCAGCGCAGAGAGGAACTCCTCTCTGGCATCAACCAGATCAACCGGGATGCCGAGTGAAGCGAAGATGTCTACGACCCGCTGTGGTTCACCTTCACGCATCAGGGCGCTATCAACAAAGACGGTTTTAAGCTTATCACCCAAGGCACGGTGGCCGAGCACTGTGACCAGAGAACTGTCCACGCCGCCGCTGAGGGCATTAATGGCCTTTGCGTCACCCACTGTTTGCTTAATTTGAGCGATTTGCTCTTCGACGAATTCTTTGCAATCCATTACGATCTCCTATAAAAACAATGAGAATACTGCGCATTTAACGGTGGAAATCTAACAGTTTTGGCGGGAATTGTCAAGAATTGCAGCAAATTTGCTCTTGGCAGAGGTGGTATTTGTGAAAAATTGTTGCAATTTCCGGGGCTGAGTGTTAGGATGCGGCCGAGGTTTCAGTAAATGGCTGAAAAGGTCGGAAATACTGATAAGAGCAGCGAAACCGCTGTCAGTAAAATCGTCAGCGATTTTGTTAATGGCTTGAGTGACGAGCACCGTATGCTTGTTGTTCTCAAAGCACAGCTGTACGACGACATGTGGGAGCCGATGCTTGATGACCTGCGAAACCGCCTGTCAGGAAAACCTTATATATTTAAGCTGGTTAACCGAATACAAGATGATATCGGACGCATTGAAGAGATGCAGGAATTCGAATCCGAGCATGATATTAATTTGTCTGACTATATAAAAGTGTAAAGGCAAGTATAGAGTAAGAAATAGAAATTTCTCAGTTTTGCGTTTTTCACTTTTAACTTATACAGGAACGGATGGTGCAATGATGTTGAAAAAGCGGCGATACAGATTTGTTCTATTGGCGGTTCTTTTGGTATTGTCTATTGCAGCCAGGTGTATAGCTGCGGAAGGTGATTCGTGGTGGCTTGTTTCGCCGGAGCTGCTAAAACATGCTAAACTTGAAATAGTGTGGCAGGCGGAGCTGCTTTTTGATAAAGGTGAAAATTTAAGGGATTTGCATATCCTCGGTAATCGTATCTACGCGCTGTCGAACCGCAATTATATTGTTTCCCTGGACAGGGAAAAAGGGAGCGTGATATTTGAGAGGTCTTTTGGAGCGGTTGGGCTTCGGATTTTGGGGCTGGAACTTTATAACGACGAGCTTTTTTCTATAGTCGGCAGTGAGCTTGTCGAGGTCAATCCGGAATTCGGGACAGAGCGTGGTACCAGGCTTTTGGAGTTTGGTGCAGTTTGCCCTCCAGCTCGTAACAGCTCTAATTTTTATTTGAGCGGGACTGATGGGCGTATGCATACATTGCGCGCCAATGATAAAGTTCAAATTTTTGAGGTGGCCGCCGGCAACGATTCGATGATTACTTCGATTATCGCTGATGAGAATTATATTTTGTTTGGTACTGAGGGAGGTAACGTGGTAAGTATCACGCCGGACGGACCAATACGGTTTTGGCAGTTCGATGCTGCCGGGAGTATTGCCGGGCCGATTATCAGAGATGGAGAATCTCTGTTCTTTGCCAGTAAGGATACGAACGTTTACAGGATTGACATGGTTGACGTGTCGAAGAGAGAGTTTGTCTGGAAGTATCAGACAGCAGCGATGCTTGACAGGGCTCCACGAGTAACGCGGGAAGTTGTTTATCAGCACGTACTTTACGAGGGATTGTCGGCGATAAACAGGGAAAGCGGCAAACTTATGTGGGAGGTGCCGGGAGGGATGGATTTGTTAGTTGAGGCGGCAGGAAAGGCTTATGTGATTGCAAAGGGCAGGCTGGTGGTGATGGACAATAAGAAGGCAAGGCGGCTATATTCGGTTAACTTTGCGGGAGTTTCGATATATACGGCCAATACGGCGGATTCTAAAATATATATTGCCAATAAAGCCGGGCGAATCGCCTGTTTAAAACCGGTTGAATAGTCTACAGTTAAAAGTGTGGCGTCGATACGTTATTGCGAGCCGGATGCGAGAGGTAATGAGCGAGGCCAGGGAAAATTAAGATTAGAAGTTTTATAAGGGAGAAATTACGAATG
>JAOUFU010000673.1 GCA_029858035.1 Phycisphaerae bacterium | reverse complement strand
GACTCGTTGGCTATTGCCTGTGGAACAAGCCATGGCGCCTACAAGTTCAAAACCGAGCCAAAGCTTGCTTTCGACGTGATAGAGGAGATTCAGAAACGGCTGCCCGGTTTTCCCCTCGTTATGCATGGTTCAAGCACCGTTCTGAGGGAATTTGTGGACCTTATCAACAAATACGGCGGGCAGATGCCCAATGCAATGGGTGTTCCGGAGGAGATGGTCAGCAGGGCGGCAAAAATGGGCATGTGCAAGGTGAATATAGATACGGACCTTCGATTAGCATTAACATCAAAGATACGTCAGGTTTTTGCCGAAAAACCAAGTGAGTTCGACCCGCGTAAATACCTTGGTCCGGGTAGAGAAGCTATTAAGGACATGGTCAAGCACAAGCTGCACGTTGTAGGTTGTGCCGGTAAGGCAGCAGAGTGTCGTTGATTTTGTTGCCCACGTTCTGTTGCTTGTATAATAAGTTTTGCAGGAGACGTGTTGATAACTACGAGGTACTAATTACGAGATGCGAAATATGAAAAAGAGAATAATGTTAGCGTTAGTTGTTTTTTTATCAGCAGTTTATGGCCGTTCTTTCGGGGGTATTGTTACACCTGCCAAGGCGGTGATTGCAGCTCAGCCGGGGGCCGTTGAAGTTGGAAAAAGTGAATCAACGGAATCCGTAGCTGTCGACGCAGCTTGTGAGCTGATTTACCAGGGTCAGTTTGACGCTGCCGACAAGGTGGTAGTCGAGAATTCACGGCTTGGCCGATTGGCTAAGATTATCGCCGAATACCAGGACATAAAACAGCGGCGTCAGTTAACTGGAGAAGCTGCATACAAGGAGCAATTAGCTGAGCTGGAAAAGTTCCGAGCCGGGAGGGACAGCAATGACGTAAATGACGTAAATGACGTAAATGATGTTCTGAAGATGCTTGGGCTTATTGCCAAGGCCTGCGAGTTTGCGGATGAGGCACAAAGAGAGCGGCTTCTTTCTGAGTCGTTTGTAGAGGAGGCATTTCAAAGAGCGATAAAAAGGTCTGCTGAATTCGAGTCAAAGGGCAAGTGGCTTGAAGCATACACAAATTGCTACTCCTGGCTGCAGGTCATCGACCCAAACAACGAGTTGTATTCGGAACATGCGGATCAGCTTTTGGATAAGGCCTCTATTGTGGCGTCATTTCAAGATAGCTCTTGTGAGAGCCGCTCTGAGCGTTATGCCGGCGTGAAGAAGGAGTTGTTTGTGTGGGCGATTGAAGCCCTGAAACGTTATTACGTTAACATTATTGATTATCGGCAAATGGCGACGAAGGCTGTCCGGCGATGTGAGTTGCTGGGTGAAGTGATGGCGTTGTCATTTTCGGACATATCAGATAGCCCGGACATGGTCTCTTCGGACAAGACTTCCAAAGAGCCCTTTTCTCCCCCCAGTAGTGAACAGCTTTCGGCCTGGTCTGTGGGTCTGGCGGCGATTTTGGATGAAGTTGAGCAATCACAGACGGGCGTGACTATGAGTAAGTTTATAGATGTTTTTGATAAGGTTCTGACATTGAACAAAGTAACGGCCCAATTGCCGCAGCGAGTATTGGTTGCACAGTTTTCAGAAGCTGCGTTATCAGCGCTTGATCCTTATACGGTTATGGTTTGGCCGAGGCAGGTGCAGGAATTTGAAAAGATGATGACCAATCAATTTACGGGTATAGGTATTGAGATATCAAAACAAAAGGGGCTATTGACGGTTGCAAGTCTTCTGCCGGATACTCCGGCGTACAATTCGGGTCTGGATGCAGGTGATGTGATAGAGCTGGTTGATGGTGTTAAAACGAAGGATATGTCCCTTACGTGTGCGGTTCGGACGATTACAGGTCCTCCGGGTACCCAGGTGTCGTTGACGATAAAAAGGCCCGGCGAAGAGAAAACGAAGAATATCACCATAACCAGAGCCAAGATAATTGTTCCTACAATCCGCGGCTGGCAGAGGACGGCAGTAGGCAAACGGCTGTATATGATTGATGAGGAGAACAAAATCGGTTATGTACGTATTACGAGCTTTTCGGGAGGGACCGCAGATGCCCTGGAAAAAGTTCTGACGGGTCTTGAGGCAGAAGGTCTAAAGGGCTTGATTCTGGATTTGCGATTCAATACCGGGGGACTTTTAGACAGCGCTGTTGCGGTGACGGACAAGTTCATCGAAGAAGGATTGATAGTGAGCACGCGTCCCCGCGGTTTGTGGACTTATTTATCGGCCCGCAAGGAAAAAACGCATCCAAACTATCCTCTCGTTGTGCTGGTAAATTCCTACTCGGCGAGTGCTTCTGAGATTGTGGCGGGTGCCTTGGCGGATGAGCGACATGAGCGGGCGATTC
>JAOUFU010000671.1 GCA_029858035.1 Phycisphaerae bacterium | reverse complement strand
ACTTTACCCGGGGCAATGATTCTCGGCAACGGAGTAGGAGTTGATGGAGATGTCGCAGTAGGTGTCGGCGGCAATGTTGATACCGTTATAAAAGACTTAGGCGCAACCATGCACAAAAAGTATGCCCTGCTTGAGAACATAGACCTGCCGCTCGCAATTCCGCCTGCCCTTGAAAACAAGGGTTCAATTACAATTCAGGGAAAAACCTCAACAATCGGGCCCGACGATAGTGGTCAATACAGCATGATTGACGTGAAACGCGCCACTAATCCGGGGATATTGGAAGTAAGCGGCGGAGATGTCGTGCTATATGTTACCGGAAACCTCGGTCTTGGCCAGGACTGCGAAATTATTATAAAAGAAGGTGCTTCTTTAACCCTGTATCTGGATGGAGATATGGTCGCCGATAACAGTGCCGGTATCAATAATCAAAATCCGCCGGCAAGCCTAAAATTCTACGGTACAGGTACAGAAGGACAAAGCCTGATCCTGAAAGCAAAGAGCGACATCCTTGGAGCGATTTACGCACCGAACGCTAAAGTCACTATTATGGCCAAAGGTGATATACGCGGCTCTCTTATCGCCAACAGCTTCGAGCTCAAGAACGACGGCGATTTCTACTATGACGCGGCGCTGAGAAAAGTCACGACCGAAGATGACCTTGTACGTTTCGTAATAACAAATTGGAGAGAGCTATAAGTCAGGCAGCTTAGCGGTTCTAACCTGTGAAACGACCTCGGATATTCCTTACCGCCGAAACGCCCCCTCTTTCACTGCTCACAATGCGTGCGGTGATTAAGAGACCCAAACACCTAACTATCTATCAAAAGCAAACTCAGAGCTAATGTACCGCCTGGCTTTATTATCCGAACAACCCAACGTGGACAGGTACTCTACTTGGAGACGGTCTTAAGATTTTCCTGTATCTTTTTGTAAATAACTCGTGACCTTTCCTCGTTACCGAATGTACTTGTCTGAATCTCGAGTTCGGTACTTTTATCAGCCCCTGGTTCTAATCGTATTGTGACGGTCCTGCCATCTGCGATTTTGCCGATAACCTTGGCGTAAAAGACGTCTTTGTTTTGTTCGGCAATCTCTATCTCCAACTGCTTCATCGCCGCCAATGTCGCCTTATATACACTGTCCAAGTCCTGACCAGCCACAGCGTAAAGGCTGCCCCTTGAATAAACAGCGGCATCAGTACCTATAAGGATAGGTTTACTACAGCCACACAAAATCAACATCATACAGGCAAAGACGACATACTTCGAGAATTCTCTAATTGTCATTTTTTCACTCCTTAAAAAAATTTCATCCGAGATTCTCAATTGAATCCTGCTCAGCTACGCCGCTGAGCTTCATCTACAATACAATATCGAGCCTACCGAAAAAATCAACATCGAATTTTTATTTTTTCTTCATTTAACTGACTTCTTTCCTGCACACCCTTTTAAGGACAACGACCGGCTGCAACGGCCAATTATGACCTGCTCTTAGTTTATGGCTGACTGCGAGGTTCTACGCCAAGCAGGTGCCGGACGAAGAAATCCATACGACGCCGGCCGGCATAGGGGGTTTCACCGACGCCGTGACCACGACCTGGCACTACTATCAGGTCAAAATCCTTGTCTGCTTTGATGAGCGCATCAACGACCTGCATCGTTGAGGCCGGGTCTACGTTCTTATCGAGCTCACCGACGGTGAGCAGCAGTTTACCCTGTAGTTTGTGAGCCTGAGTAACGTTCGACTGCTCCTGGTAATGCGGCCCAATAGGCCAGCCCATCCAGAGCTCGTTCCACCAAATCTTGTCCATTCGGTTGTCATGGCAGCCACAATCGGCGACTGCGACCTTATAAAAATCGCCATGAGCCAACAAAGCACGCAGCGCACTCTGGCCCCCCGCGGAACCGCCATAAATACCGACCCGCGCAAGGTCCATGTAAGGATACTTCTCTGCGGCCGCCTTCATCCACAAAATACGGTCGGGAAATCCCGAGTCGCCAAGGTTCTTCCAGCATACATCATGAAACGCCTTTGATCGGTGCGAGGTGCCCATGCCATCAATCTGCACAACAATAAAGCCAAGTTCAGCGATAGCCTTCTGGCGGGTTTGCAGGCCGAATGATTTCGGCACAAACGCGCCCTGTGGGCCGGCATAAATCTGCTCAATCACCGGGTATTGTCGATTCGGATCGAAATTGCCCGGGCGGATGATTATCCCGTAAATGTCTGTTTTACCATCCCGGCCCTTTGCAACAAATCGCTCCGGTGGGCGCCAGCCGGTCTTCAACAACGCACTGGCGTCGGCCCGTTCCAATTCGCAAATGATGCTGCCGTCGTTGGCATCGCGTAAC
>JAOUFU010000672.1 GCA_029858035.1 Phycisphaerae bacterium | reverse complement strand
TGGTATTCCAGCTTTCGGTGTCAATAAGGTCCTCGCGCAGGTTCACAAGAGCCAATCCTTTACCTGGTACCCAGACGCTCCCTGTAAAGGCCGAAGCTTGGCGGTTCTCAAATATCTCGATACGCGGACCGCGTTCGGAGGCTGTGCCGCGCAGCCAGATTCCGGCGTGGAAGGGCCATGTGGCGCGGAAAGTCACCGTGAGCAGATAGTCCTCATAGACCGCATCGGTCCAAAGAGTGCCACCTTTGCCGTTCGCGCCGGGCGCTCCAATCAGTTGGCTACGATTTACGCTCCAGGAAGCAGCACCTGTGGATTTGAAGCCTGTGAGATCTCTCCCATTAAAAGCAGTAATCCATTTCATCTCCTCAGACTCAGCTTCCAAATCCTTGACAATATTATGCGTTCCATGGCAGTCAGTGCATACCGCCTTCAAGGTGATGAACCGCCCATTGGGGCGGACGCGATTCAGCCATTTTTCGTGAAAGGCCTTTACCGCGGCCTGATCCTTGTGGTCTTGCCGGTCATAAATCTGTCGATCACCGCCCGGCTTGTGGCACGTTGGATTTGAACACATATTCCGGACCTCAGAGCGTCCGAAGAGAAGGTCGGGCTTAGTCATCAGCATCTCATCGTGCATGTGTTCAATCGAAGGCCCGTGACACTCGTCGCAGGTAATACCCATACTTAGGTGGATTGTCGTAATATCCTCGGTCTTCAGGCCGGGGTGGCAGACGTAACACTTGGAATTGCCGCCGGCTTTTTCGCCATCGGTTTTTTCGGTTTGTTCATCTGCAAAACACACCGCCAGCACACAGACAAAAGCTACGAGGAGAAGCCCTCCCCACACAAGAGGCAAATCAGTTCGGATATTTGAGCGCACAACTTTTCTCCTTTGTTAAACCAAATTAAATTTGCAGACGCGCAACCGTATTTGACGTCCATACAAAGCGTGCGGCAGCAGGCAATCCACAATGCAACAGTCCATTTCCATTGAGTACAGGAAGAACCGGCGACTAAACGACTTCCCAATCACGCAGCCACGCGTATTCCTGCGGAAGATTGGCCCATCGCTCGTCAGTAATGCGCATAAGCCACTCTTTCTCTGCCGCCGTCACTCCAAGCGGTCTTGTGTACGAAGCCCGTGCTGCATTCTCAACTTCATAGACCGTCGACAGCCCCGGTACTGAGGCAGTGATTGCTTCATTGGCAAGGATGCATTGAAGCGTCAGCCGTGCCATGTCGTTCTCTTCCTTGCTGCCCACTCCCATTACCGGGAACTTAACTTTGCCAATGCTTTTGAACAGGCTCCCTCCAAAATAGGGCTTAATAGTTACAACTCCGACATCCTTCTCAATAACTTTCTGGAAAATGCTTTGGGTCTGGTCGGAACCGTGGCCCGGATTGACTTCTTCGACGTTACCCTTTATTGGGGCCTTGTCTTTGGCCTTGGTCTTTGCGCTACAGGGGAATATAAACATCTCGAATTCAGGATATTTGCCAATAACGTGCTCGAACCAGGGACGGGAATGAGAGGACATACCAAGATGCCGGACTTTCCCGGCCTTATGGAGCTTTTGGAAGGTCTCGATGAGGGATTCGACCTCGACATCTACGTTGGAACCGTCCATTTTGGCCTGGGGACGCCAGATATCAAGGTAATCGGTCTGTAGCATACGCAGGCAGGTATCTACGTTGTGGGTCTGGGCCTTGACGTTGCAGAAGCTTGAATTGCGCGGGCCGAGGTTATGTATATCGGCTCCGACGTACATCTTCTCGCGCCGTCCCTTAAGTGCCACTCCGTAGCTGAGGCACTCGGCGGCAGTAGTGATGTCCAGGTAGTTAATGCCGGTATCGATACAGGCGCTGATGACCTCAGTACGGTTCTTAGCGACGTCATCAGGTACTTTCTCATTAGCAAAACTATCCCAGTAGCGACCGGCGTTACGATTTTTCCAGTGGCCACCAAGGCTGACTTCGGAAACCATCAAACCTGTTTTACCCAACCGGCGATAGTGCATTTTTTCGTTGTAGTTCAGAATGCCGGCCGAGCTGCTCGGTGCTGGGCCGGGGCCCGAACAGCAAGACTTGGTCTCGGCCTGTCCCTTGCCGGCCAATGCGCCGGCAACTGTACCGGCAGCCGCAATAGAAGTATTACGCATGAAAGCTCTTCGTGAAAGTTTATCGTTACCCATAGGTCATCTCCTTTTCAATTTGGGCCGGTTTTGATTTTGCCCCTCATCCTAAACTGTAATTTTCCAAATAACCATCTCTACAGTTTGATAGTTACAATTTAGCGGTATTATGACATAATTTCGGGAAAATGTCAACAACCTTTCCACCGTTTTTTTATATCC
>JAOUFU010000670.1 GCA_029858035.1 Phycisphaerae bacterium | reverse complement strand
TTGTCACCGTAAAATCATTCATGACCGCTCCGTTGCGGAGTCGTTCGATTCTGTGAAGAATCATACTCTATTGAGAGATGATTCTCAAGGGGAACCAGGGCAATCGCATCTAAATACGTAGGACTTTAAGCAGGTAGTTTCGGTCCCAGCCGGCCTTGAGGCGTTTGCCTTTGACACCCACCTTGGCAGTCTTCTCTTGCTTTAACAGCATAAGTGCGATCCGTCGCACCCGTGAAAGGTTCTCTGCGGCATTGTCCAGGCGAACCCGGCTTCTATCTTCATCAAAACAAACGTCCAAAGACCAATGTAACTGTGCCTCCACCCGCCAGTGATTGCGAATCAATACACCAAGCCGCTGAGCGCACCGACCTGAGTGCGAACTGATGAAATACCGCCGTTCCACACTTCGTTGGCCCTCTATATCACGCTCACATTCCACTGCCACTATGCTCGAAAGACCCGGCCAACTGTGACGACCTTGCAGCCAACCGACCTCGCTGGTTGTCCATGTCCGACGAGTTTCTACCCGCCCGTGCCCCTTTTCACACGTCTCGTAGTAGTCATGTTCCCCAGCAAAGCCTTGCCGGACACAGTCATCCAGGTACATCTTGACGTCCTCGTATAGGGCCTGCTGGTTTGCCTTCAGCCCCAATACATAATGGCCCTGTTTGTCCACGATCTGCTCAGAAATGGCTCTCTGGCAGCCCATCGCGTCGATTGTCACGGTAGCCTGCTTCAGCTGCAACATCTCCAGCAACCTTGGAATGGCTGTAATCTCATTTGATTTGTCGTCCACAGAAACCTGCCCGAAAACGGCGTGGTTCTCATAGACCCAGGCGCTGACCATGTGAATAGCTGCTTTGGACGAGGCCCTGTCGAAACTCCTACGTAAGGTCTTGCCGTCAATAGAGATGTGTTTTCCGGATGAACTGCCGGCCAAGTCATGCACCCATGCTTGAAATGCACGCTCAAAACCATCCGGGTCCAACGCGGCAAAGACCCTCCGAATGTATCATGTGACGGGACCCCGTGCGGTAACTCCAGGAAGGTCCTGAACCATTCTTCATTCGCCCTGCCAAACTCTTCAATGTGTGTCCAGTGCTCGGCTCCGCAGATCACAGCGCAGACACCCAAGGCCATGATATCCTGAAGCTTATGCTTCTTGGTCCGTTCAATCCGAGGGTCTGGAATGATTGCGAAGTGGTCCCAAATAGATCCGTCCATACAGATGACTCCTTTCACGCCACTATTGGCCCGAAAGGAACATCGGTCAGACCTGCCCCAGACCCTAAATTAAGATGCGATTGCCCTGCCCCTACGGGCCATTTGGGCGGGGTGCTTCATGAGATTGTCGCAATCGGGCCGGGGTGGGCATTCTGAAGCTGTTTGTACGGCCGTTGTAGGGTGGAGGCTCGAACCAGGAGCAATGCCCGGGTTCGCGGGCGGACAAAAAAAATGGAAGGTTCTATCATCCGATAGAACCTTCCATTCTCGCATAACCTGCCGCAACGTTGACACTACAAGTTGCGGCCTAAATCACCGGTTCTCACCGGCAGCCCGCCGACACCTGTCAGATGCAAAGGGGCGGGCTTCTCTTAGATCGTTACGCTATTTTTTCTTCTTTGCCGCTTTCTTCTTTGCTGGTTTCTTTGCTGCTTTCTTCTTTGCTGCTTTCTTCTTTGCCATTATGTGTCACCTCCTTTTGGCTGACAAAAATCCGTTTCTGTTCTTACGTCAACATGTCAACAACAAATGCCGATTCAATTTGCAAAACCATATCGAACAGATTATACAAGATACTAATTTCCCTTTCATAATTTTTTATCGTCCAGAAGTTTACAAATACTTGACAAATTTTTTCCCCACGCCTTTTACACGCCTGCACATATTGTTTATCATACACTGTTGTAAGGCTCATCGGATTGGCTTTGCTTGAATCGGAAATTGGAGTGACATGGACGTTGGCCGAAAGTGATTTACTCGTGTTATCCGGCATTTTGAAGGCTTTTGACTTGGTCAGGGAAAGATCTGTTTCGATGTCACTGTGTACGTCTCCGGCAATCTTTGAGAGCTGGAAAAGTCAGCGCGAGGGCGCGCCGCGTCGGAGGTTGTTCTCTCGGCTGCTTGATACGATTTGCAGTTGCAAGTTTTCCGATTTCGTGCTTGAGCCGCCTTTGAGTATCGCACAGTTTGGCTGTTAGTTTCTTATGTCGAAGACGAAAATAGTTTTGTTCGGTGGCACGTTTGACCCGATTCATATCGGGCACATGACTGTTGCCGCAAACGCCGGCGAGCAGATCGGCGCCGAGAGAATCGTCCTCGTTCCGGCCAAGTGTTCTCCCCTGAAAGGTTTTCTTCC
>JAOUFU010000669.1 GCA_029858035.1 Phycisphaerae bacterium | reverse complement strand
TTCCTTAATGGCTGTGCTTAACTGTTCTAAATCATTTTCAATATCCATGCTCATATTTGTTCGGCTCTGAGCGGGATAAGCGGTCAGTATCAGATACTGGCCGTCATAGTCCAGGTAAAGATCATCGATATCGAATCCACATATGCGAAATAGCCCGGCTAATGAACCGGCGGTAAAATAACTGCAATGCTCATAATAGATGTCCCAGAAAGCTCCTTCTCCAAGGACCCGCATAACATCAGGCAGCTCAAAGAAAATAAGTGTGTCTTTTCGGTCTCCTATTGTTTTTCGTAAAGTTTGCATAAATTGCCGTGTCGGCGCGATGTGTTCCAGCGTATGACGACAGCAAATCACGTCGGCTTTGATATGGGCGTACTTTTCTGAGTAGAAGTCCCGAATAAATTCTATCTTCCCTCCGGTAACATCAGGATTGCGCTCGGGGACATAGGCAGGGTCGATGCCGATGCCGCGATTGTTACCCAGCCGGCACATCAGAGCCAGGAATTCACCTTTACCACAGCCAATTTCAAGAATCGTTTTGTCACGGATGTTATATTTATCGATTATTCTTTGCGCCAGCGATTTGGCAAAGGCGTTAAAACATTCGGAAAAACCCTGTGTCTCCTCGTAGTCGGCTGAATAATTATGGACGCCGGGTTCAAAACGCGTGTTTGTTATAAAACCGCAATTGGAACAGAAACCGAGCTGGAGATTACCCTTTGGGTATTTTAACGCCTCGTCCTTGTTGAACATCAACAGACAGCTATGAACCGGGATATCGTCAAGGCAGTAAAATGCCAACAGCCCCTCCGAACTGCAGTTAGGGCAGTTCTGCTCAGGCAATTCGATGGTGTCGAAAGAAACAGCTTTTGGCAGATTCAATGTTGTTCTGTTCAAAGTAACTCCTAAACGATTACCGGTTCCGGGATAGGAATGATAAACTTTCCTCCCCTGGCACGAAAGGGGGCCTGCTGGGAGAGAATTTCATCTTTGAAGTTCCAGGGCAATATCAAAACATAATCAGGCATGTCCTTCATAAGTCTGGCCGGATCACAGATTGGAATGTGTCTGCCAGGCATATACTTGCCCTGCTTGTGGACATTACGGTCAACCACGAAGTTGATAATGTCGGTATCGGCTTCGATGTAGTTGAGCATGATGGCACCTTTCGCCGCTGCACCGTATGCTGCGATGTTCTTGCCTTTTGATTTCAAATCCTGTAGTAACCGCTGCATCTTTTCTCGAACATTCCGCACCTTTTTGCTGAAGCTGGTATAGTATTCATACTTGTCTACGCCGGTTTCCCGCTCCTCTTCCAGTATCTTTCGGACCGATTCCAGTACCTCTTCGTATGGACTGACGAACAATCGTAATGAGCCGCCATGAATAGCCAGATGCTGAATGTCGTTTAGAAAAAGCTTGTGCCGGCGGAACAGCCGATCCAAAGCTGTAACCGAGAAATAGCACAGGTGCTCATGATAAATGGTGTCGAACTCACAATGGTCAATCATATCCCTGACGTAAGGCACTTCTACAACTGCAACTCCTTTATCTTTTAACAGGATACTTATCCCTTCGACAAAACCGTTTGTGTCAGCGACGTGAGCTAAAACATTGTTTGCATGGATAACATCAGTTCTGCGTCCCCGGCTTACAAGTTGCCTGGCAACGTCTTCTGTGAAAAAAGTACACATCGTAGGTACGCCGACTTTTTCTGCTTCCCGTGCTGGTCCTTCGGCGGGGTCAATCCCAAGACACGGGATTCCTTTTTCGACATAATTTCTTAGTAAATAGCCGTCATTACTGGCAAGCTCGACCACAAAACTGTCAGGGCCAAGTTTGCGTTTTTCTATCAGGGACAAAACGTTGTTGCGTGAATGCTCCAGAAGAAAATCGGAAAACGATGAGTAGTAGGGATAATCATCGCAGAACAGTGTCTCAGGGGGTACTGTCTCGAGTATCTGCACCAGCGAGCAAGCGGGACAGAAAACTAATTCCAATGGATACATGCCTTCCTGCTTACTTAGTAAGTCTTCGCTAAGCAATCCGTCGGAGAGAGGCATAAGCCCAAAATCAAGTATTGGTTTTAATCCCAATTCTCGACAGCTACGACACTGCGTCCTTGAGCACTTGTTTTCGAAATTGTCATATTCCAAGATCATAGAAAGTCTCTTTCAACTCAGATTGCCATACTGTCGCTTGCTCTAAGCTTTGAATCGGAAGGCCTTATCAAGGACACCTTCCTGCAGCAACTTATGAATATGTGCAATTCTCTTGTATCTGGGGCCTTCAAACTCTTTGAGAGTTACGCCATGTTTTTTATATGCCTCGTAGAGCTCTTTTGCGCCTCGGCGGGCGTTCC
>JAOUFU010000668.1 GCA_029858035.1 Phycisphaerae bacterium | reverse complement strand
TTATAGTGAAATGATAGCCTGAAGACAAAAATTCATGATAGAGCCTTAACTGACCGAATGGGCTTATTTTAACCCAACATCCTTTACCGCTTGCTTACAACGCTTGCTCACTTGTTTGTCGTGCTTGTCAAGACACTCGAGAAGACGTCCTTCACCAGGTGCAATCGAGCTGCAATATTTTTCCAAATCCGCGTCACATTCATTCGCAACATAGCTGAGAGCAGCAACCGCCCGTTCAAGCTGAACAGCGGCGTCATATAACGCATACTCACATTTTGCTGAAAGTTTATCTCCATGAGCATAAAGGCATGCCAGAACTCGGCCTTGCCCCGGAGTCACCTGAGTACAGTACTTTTCAATCTCCATCTTACAGCCATTGGCTACTGTTTCGATTAAGCTCTGCTGTGCAGTTGCGGCAGTTACCAGCAGCGGTAGTATAACTAATGCGATCAAGACAATCATCGTTCGTTTCATTTCATCCTCCTTCTTGTTTTTAGGTTTTAAAGACTCTAAAAGTTAAATATTAATGCCTGAAAAAACTCTATTATTTTGGTTCAAACATTCTTAAATAATACTCTAGTTATCTCGGCACGATCACCAAAAGATAGAGAAGGCTGCACCGATACTGTCACTATCCTGACCAATTGATTCTTGGGAACGGGACGCCAGATAAGCGACTTTGACACCCAACTGCCGAGTGATCGGACAGCCAAAACTAAACGCCCAAGCCAGGTTTTCTCTACGGTCGTTTTTCTCTACTCCACTCACGGTGGATTTCCCGCCATAGCCATAGCCGGTACTCGCTGATGCCCAGAGCCCGGGGCGAAAGGTATAAATGAGATGCGTTTGGATGGTGTAGTACGGATCCTGTTCAAGCTTGTTTCCATTGAAAAAATCATTGTTGTCCGTGTACAGCCAAACTGCGCCTGTTAATTCCATCGACCACTTTCCCCGGTTATGCACCACTCCGAGCTGAGGCCGAAAGGTGAATCGGTTCGTGCCGAGGTTGATGAGTTTATCATCCATGTAATCACCGGTGGGAAGGTGCACCACCAACGCCGTTCCGAAGATGGTCTCAACATCGACCTTGGCCCGGTAAGCCGCGAACTCCTTACCCTCTAAGGGCGGCGCTCCATACAGATTTATGGCAAATCGCAGTACCGAGTCTGTCAAACCACTTCGTTTGATGGAACTGGGAACGCCATCGACCAATCCGTTCCAACGCCCCTCTTGGTAGCCTTGAATAAAATCGACTCGTGCGGATTTTTGAAGCAGTTCAAAGGTGCGAATATACTTAATCGCCCAGGTATGCATCTCCATTTCACCATCCTCAATCCGGAGAACGGGATCCAAGAATATGTCCGCCTTGGTGTATGAATAACCTCCGCCGACAAAATTCTTCCCTGTCGGAAGGTGGCTCCATCGACGGGGCTCCAGCTCCTGTGCAAAGCATAGAAACGGCAGTCCCAAAATCAAGAAAACATAGAGACACCACATATAAAGATTCTTCAACAACATTAAATGAGCAGTCAATTTGGCAAAGATAGTCCTGAAAAGCATAAGCTCCTCTTGTTTCAGAGCATCTCAAGATTTCTGTGTCAATCTGTGTCCCTCTACACTTAGGTCCGTACTCTCAGAGTTGAGTTGTCTTACGAGACTGTCAAAAAAGTCAATTTTAGGATTGTGCTATTTGTTTCAAATTTGAGTTTAATCAAATAGCACAAATTTATTTAAGAGTGTTGCTATTTTTAAATCAATTTTATTCTGCTTGGTTTCTCTTCTTATACTGGAAGTTCTTTCTTCGTTCATCATCTCGAAGCCCCCTGAACACCCCTCTATTTTTCAACTGGTGGTTTAGCGGGCGGAGTATACCAGTGTTCTTTAGTCACTATCGCGGACTCGGCCCTGTCGGCCACGTAATTCGGCGACATAATCTGCACACCGTATTCATTGAAGACGTCCAGAATGTTCTGATGAAGTTCGGAATAAAAGACCGTCATATTTTCGGGTTCGTCTGTGTAAACATTCAATTCATAGGTCACATAAAAATCATCCAGCGATTTTTGCAGCACGAACGGCTCCGGCTCAGCCAGCAGTCCGGGAGTCTTGCGGGCTGCCATCAAAAGCATTGCATGAACCTGACGCCACGGCGTGTCATAACCAATGGTCACGGAGGTGTAGAGAATAAGCCCTCTTTCCCGCGCTTTGGCGGAATAATTGATCACATGGCTGTTCAGAATCATGGAATTGGGAACGATAATTTCCTCGTTCTTAACTGTTCGCAAGATAGTGACCTGTAGCCTGGTGTCCAGAACATCCCCGGCGAAATCGGCTATCTTTACCCGGTCACCCACCAGGAATGC
>JAOUFU010000132.1 GCA_029858035.1 Phycisphaerae bacterium | reverse complement strand
TGGCCTTGGGGGCGGCGGAGTACCTACTGACTGTCCAACTTTCGAACCGCCGGCACCAGACGGAATGCGCCGAACCTGCTTCAATTCTTTGCCTAAAAGATCCAATCTCTTAGCCTCATCAGCAGGTACACGCATAGCTTCAAAGTCGGCGATTGCTTCTTTCAACGCCGCCTGTTCTGCATCGCTGGAACCACCTTCGCCGGTCCCTGCCTCAGTCTCCTGTGCTTTCAACTTGTTGATGAAATTGGCCAGGGCTGCATCTGCATCCTGTTCTGCATAGCTCGTCTGCGGCAGTCTTCTTCTGTCCACAGGAAGTGCGGCAGTCGTCTTTTCTACAACTGATACCACGCTCTGCTCTGCGCCTGCCTCCACAGGCACACTGCTGGTAATGCTGGCAGAAGCACCCGGCAAAGTTGTAGTGGATGTCGAAGTCGTTTCGCCTTTAATAAGACTTTTTTTCGGCGCCCTTTCCGCTACGAGCGTGACCGTTGTTTCACGGTCTTTAACGATTATAGAGCCGTCTTTTACCTCCTCAATAAGCAAGTGGGCCACATTGGATCCTTGTCTGACCCAGTGCAGACCCTTGCCAGGCTCATCAATATATGCCAGCGACAGAGCCGGACGTGAAGCGTAATAAGAGGTGCCGATAAGTTTAAATTTGGTCGTGACAGGCCCGAGAGGTACGGGTATAGATACCACCTTACGAGCCTCTGGAGGCTTCGCCCTATTTATTGGAGCCGGAGGAGGAGGAGGAGGATTGATTATCATTGCAAAGAGCGTTGCCTGCTTTACAAGCGGTGAGACCTGACTTCCAGTATTTACTTTGGCCCCTTTGGCTTTATTAAACTTCTCTATCGCACCAGGCGACTTGAGAAATTTCTCAATCTCTTCGTCGCCCCAATTACCATAAACCACAGGAAATGCAAGCAAACCGACTGCCAAAAACGCTGCTATAATAGTTGTTATACGCAAAGTCTTTATCATATTCCGTTTCTCGTATTTGGCTTTACACTTTGGAACAGCCTAATCACGATTTACAGCTCATTATTACCTATTTTATTTGACATCAGGGAGGGCCTTTTGTTCCCTCCAATGAATTATTTTTTCGAAATAAAGCTCTTCATTCCCGGTGTAGTTGCCGCTGTTTTCGGGTGTATGGCAATCAACACAATCCAGCCTGGGCGCAGTAGTTTCCGCTTTTCCCAGAGTTTTGATATGTTCGGAGCCCGGCCCGTGGCAGACTTCGCAGCCCACATCCATCAAATCGCCGGTTTCCTGCACCGAAACAAAGCCGCCTTCGTATTTCAAGCCTACAACATGACAGCCCACGCATTCAGGGTCAAGCTCCGAGCCCACTCTTTCCAGCGTCGCATAAGCATGGGCGTGGGATTTTGTGCTCCACTTGTCATATTCATACTTGTGACAACCCTTACAGGACTTCGAGCCGGTATATTCCAAACCTCCCGGTAAAGTAAAACGTGGTATCCCCTCAATCAGATTGGCCTCTTTAACAAGCTGTTGATAGTCTTTGTACAAACCAACCAGAGTTTCTTCCGGCGGCAAATCCTCTTTAACAGGGATAGGGCTAAAACTCAATTTAGGTTTGCCTTTGTCTTTGGCAGGTTCAATCTGCAATTTGCATATATACTTTCCGAATCGGCCTACCGAGATAACCAAAGGCTTTTTACCCGGCTCAGACAACAAAGCCGGCTCATCAGACTCAGCAGGGCAAATCAGACAATCCACGATTCCCTTCTTCGTAATAGAACTAACAATACCGGCAACACTGCGGTTCAGCACGAGGATGTTGACCGTTTGCACTCCGGGCCTGGGGACAAAAAGCTTTTCAATCCGCTCTATTGGCGGGGACTCGGCATCAAAAACCGCAACCGTAACGGCTACCGCCTTGTCTTTCAACGAGAACTGCTTTGTAAACGTTGTGGGTAGATTCGCATCGGTCGGCCCGTAAGAAGTCATTATATTAAAAAGCGAGCCGATACCCTCTATCAGCCCCAGACTTCCGGCTATTTTCATATCTTCTTCGGTCAGATTAACGACGTCATAGCCCAGAAGGCTAAATGCTTGAACTAATATATCGAACTTGATTAGGTCCTGCTCGCCTTCACCTTCCACCAACCTGCCCGTATCGACAATCATCCTTCTCTTTGCAGGAACGCTGTCGAAGACGGCCGGACGCCCCTCAAGGCCCCCAAGTTGTCCACCGCTGCAGCCACAGGGTCTCAACACACCAAGCTCATTGCCGGTTAAAAAAACCGTAATTACATCGGTTGTAAGGGCAGGCTTTGAAACCAATATGCAAGAGGCCGCGACTGTCAATATACAAATACAAGTCCCTAACCGTAGCATTACAGTATTAACCTTTATCAGCGGGACGATTCCCCGGTTTTCTTTGAATAGATGCCGTAACAAGTAGCCTGTAACTGTTGCCCGCTTTTCAGCTTCACTGTAAACACATCCGTGAAAACCCTTCTTTTAGACTCAGACGCCGGCGGTGTTATTTGAAGCTCAAACTCATAACCAAAACCGACTTTCTTCTGAGTCAATACCTTGACAATCCCTTTCTTTGATGATGTGGACTCAATCTCGAAATCCTCATTATAGTTGCTCAGTACTAAGAATTTCTTTATTACAGGCTTTTGTACTTCAGCGTCACGAACGTACACTACCCGAGGATCAGTCTTAAATTCCTCCAAGGTTTCAAAGATAATCATTACCGATTTGCATCCGGGATGGTTCAGTCCGATTTCGACCTGACCTCTCGGTCCCTTTTGAACTTTCTCGATATCAATTTTTGGTTTTAGAACAAACTTCGTCGCTTTCACCAAAGTGTCATAATCCGCGGTTATGCTATTACCCGTGGATTTGAAGTGCTTTATCGAAAACGGCTGCTTGTCAAGGCTCGTAAGGGTAATCTCAGGGCAGCCGGCAGTTTCGCCTTTAACCAAAAGATTCAGTCTCTGAGGCTCGTACTCCACTTTCCTGGCAATATTTGCTGTTATAGTCAATACAACAGTAGGGGTTTTCTTATCATTACTGGGTATAGAGCAGCTTTTTCTTATCGCACTGGGACTGCTGCTCGCATTATATACTATTTTCAGGGTCCCGCTCTCCCCCGGAGCGTAATCTTTCTTGGCCAGAGTGGGGACAGTGCAACCACAGGAGCATTTGATTTTCCCGATTTTCAGCAAGGCGTTTCCGGTGTTTGTAAATTTGAACTCACAAGGATTTTTTGTCCCCGGACTGATTTCGCCGAAATCGTGCGTAAATTTTTCAAATGTAATTCGCGGCCCATCAGCAACACCCCCGGCCCACACCGGCAGAGCCACCATTGAAACTGCCAATAAGAACACACCAAACGTCACTATACACATACAAGTTATTAAACGTCGCATAGCCAGGATACCTTTATCAAGCAGGGGATTTTGCGGCCTTCTTTGCATAGATCCCGTAACAAGTAATTTGCAGTTGTTGGGCGCCTTTGAGCTTCACGGTAAACACATCCGTGAATACCGTTCTTTTAGACTCAGCGGCCGGCGGTGTTATTTGAATCTCGAACTGATAACCGTTGCGAATTTTCTCCTGAGTCAAAACTTTGACAGTACCATTCTTTGATGATGTAGACTCAACCTCGATTTCCTCATTATAGTTGCTGAACACCCAGACTTTCTTTGTTACCGGCTTTTGCGGTTCAGCTTCACGAACGTAGACTACACGTGGGTCTACCTTAAATTCCGCAAGGGTATCATAGATAATGGTGACCTTCTTGCACTCCGGATGGGTCAGGCTGATTTCGACCTGGCCTCTCAGACCCTCCCGTAGTTTCTCCATATCGATCTTTGGCTTAAGAACAAAACTTGCCGCTTTCACCGAAGGGTCGAAATCTGCTGTTATGGAATCTCCGGTCGATTTAAAGCCTGTTATCGCAAATGCCAGATTGTCACGGCTTTTAAGAGTAATCTCCGGGCAGCCGGCGTTCTCTCCCTTAAGTAAAAGGTTCAGTCTCTCAGGATTGTGCTCGACTTTCATGACAACCTTCGCCTTGATGGTCAGTCCTAACCTGGGCTTTGCCTTATCGTTACTGTTCACGTAAAGACGCTTCGTTGCCGTCCCGGGGCTGTTGCCCGGACGATATATCACCGTCAAAATTCCGCTTTCACCTGGAGTATATTCTTTCTTAGCCAGTTGTGGAACGGTACAACCACAGGGAGCATCTACTTTACTTATTTTCAACAAGGTCTTTCCGGTGTTTTTAAAATTGAACTCACAACTGTTCTTTGTCCCGGCACCGATTTCTCCATAATCATATATCAACGATTCGAATGTGATTTCCGGACCCGGCTCATTAACATCGGTTTTGTTCTTAACTGTAATAGTCTTGGCTTTTACTGCTTCCTCTTGTCGCGGCACTTCTGCTGTCGTGGAGACGGTCTTTTGCGCCTCAGATTCCGATAATACGGGTTTGGCATCGGTTAATACTGGTTTGGAAGCCTTTGTTCCTTCAAACTGTTCCTGACAGCATATTTGCAAGAGCAAAATACAACCGATAACAAATATCATTTCGTATCTTTTGAACAAACTGCGTTTCATATCATTATCTCCAAATCAATATCTGACCGTACTGTCCACATAATCAAAACGTTTATTGTAACACAAAAAATGCCTCACGCAATGTTTTTTTCGACCTTTGGACAAAGAAATTGGCCGCCAAACCTGCACCTCCAAGAGGTTATGATTCGGTTAAAGTCATAAAAAAAGGCGGACTCTCGAAAGACAACCGCCCTTGTGGCTTTCCTCATCGCCATATCGTCATCACTGTTGAGAAACCTCTACCCTGATGTTATCAGCACCGTAGAAGTATTCGCCGGATATGAATCTGCCTATTATAGTTACCTCCGCATCGTTATGACCCGGCATCGCAGCAAGCAGCTCAGCCCTATGAAAAACGGCACGAATCCTCACTCCGTCCTCCTCCGTTTCGTCCGATGGAAAGAGCTTTTGCTCGTCCGCTTCGATGGCGCCCGGATACAGAACAAGCCATTCAGACATATCGATATCGTTTCCGCCAATCGGCACTGGCAGACGAATGACCGCAACAATTTTCTTACTTCTTGCATTGAGATTAACTTTATTCGGCTGAACAAACAGCTCACCTTGTATCGCGGCAACGGCCTCATAGGCACCCATATCAAAATCAGGCAGCTCGCCGTTATTATAAACGCCCGGAAAATCAAACGGCCGAATATTGCCGACTATATCCTCATAGACGTCCGCATCAGTCCCTGCGTCGATACACGGTGAGCCGGCCCGTAGACGATAGTCACCTTCAATCCAGATAACGTTTGTTTCCCAATGCCCCAGCTCAATAAACAACGGTTCTGCATCTATATTGCCCTCACCCGGCCAGCCGCCCTGAACATCACTGTAGGTTATCGTAATCTCAGAGCCGTCATTGTTCCAAATCTCGCCGCCTCCGTCCCAGAGAATAGAGTTGCTTACTTCCACGCCGCTCGGATACTGTTGCTGATAAGAATCACAGGCCAGAGCATTTCCGTTGTCCGCAGAATTGGCCGCGAGGCTACACTGGATCAGCTTCACATTACTGTCGTTACAGATGTACACCACCCCGCCGGATTCCGCCGCGTTACCACTCAGAATGCAGTTGGTCAACCTTGCGTAACTGTCGCCTCCGCTATATATCACACCACCGGATACCGCTGTGTTGTTGTTCAGCACGCAGTTGTTCAATGTCGAGCCACCTTCGTCGTCGTATATCACACCTCCAGTAGTTGCCCAGTTGCCGGTTATTTTGCAGTTTTCAAGTATGATGGAAGAGTCGTTGTTATATACAACACCGCCTTTTTCCGCGGTGTTGCCGATGAAGGTACAGTTAGTCGGCCTTGGGGTGCAATCAGAACCGTATATTGCGCCGCCGAGCACTGCGGAGTTATCAATAAAGTTGCAGTTATCCATAGGCGGGCTGCCGTCGTAGTTGGCCATAGCCCCGCCTTTGTACGACGAGACGTTGCCGATGAAGGTGCAGTCAATCAGTGTCGGCCGGCTGTCTCCGTTGGCCAGGCCGCCGCCCCAGTTGGAGAAGTTTCGGCTGAACGTACAGTTGATTAGATACGGCCAACTGCCCTCATTTTCCATCCCGCCGCCACTATAGCGGGCCGAGTTCTCAGTAAAAGTGCAGTTGAGCACCTTTGGAGAGCTGAGCCTGTTGTACATCCCACCTCCATAACCTTGCTCCTCGGTGTCTGGATACTGGCCGTCGGCATTTCCTCCGGTGATGATGAAGCCGTCCAGAATTGTATTCGTATCCGGACCATAATAACCGACTTCTATGGCGGTTATCACATGATAGCAGTTGTCGGCTCGGCTTGGGTCAGTCAGCAAATCACAGGGGTCATTGACTTCTGCATCGTCGCCGTTCATATCGCCGCTGAGGACGGTTTTATACACCTCGATATCACGTGCATCCGGGGCCGGCTCACCGAATCCGGCGTAACCGCCCTTGAGAATAATACCCTCTTTTAACGCGAAGGCGGCCAACCGAGAATGGGCTATAATCGTAACCTCCTGAGCGCCACTGGCGCTAATGGACAATGGCAGTGACGGCGGTGGGCCAGGATCAGTCGTAAAGCTCCAGACAACTCCGGTAGTCGTGCCCGATATCCCGACCTCATCGATACGCCAATAGTATTTTGTACCGAGAGCCATTGTGCCGGGGTCGAAAGTCGTGTTAATCTGGTTTCCCTGGAACACACCCGGACTGGCCGTTCCAAAGTAGACATCGTGTAACGCAGCGCCGTGGCCGGCGATCCAGCTCAAATCAGCCGTTGTGCCGACACCTGTTGAACCATCGGCGGGATTCGGATTACTTGCCTGATAAGGTGGGGGAGGAGTGGGCCTGTAGGTACCCTGCGCGACCCGAATTTCGTCGCCAATCAGGGCAGCGGCTATGGCGTCCTCGATGCGATTAAAAGCGTTGACCCAGGATGAGCCGTCATTGGCGCCGGTGGCATCGATATCGACGAAGAACACTGCCTGGCTCTCGTAGGCACCCATGTCCACAATGCCATTCAATATGCGCGGCTTTCCGTCGATGTCGGTTGTAACCGTCGTCGGAACCGCTGTGTTATCACCGGCATCGATACAGGGTGAACCGTCAAGTAAATGATAATCACCATCAACCCAGAAGTCATCATTCATATCCGTCGGAGTTCCGTTCGGGTCCCAAAAGCCCGGCTCCACAAACAGCGGGGCCGCATCAATGTTACCCTCACCGGGCCAGCCGCCCTCCACGTCGCTGTAAGTAATTGTTACTATTGAATCTTCGCTATTGAGTATTCCATTCTCACCGTCCCGGAAGATGCAGTTAGTAATTTGAAGATTGCTTGGACTTTGCTGCCAGTAAAGATCGCAAGCCAGAGCGTCTCCTTCAGGGGCTGAATTTCCGGCGAATGTGCAGTTACTCAATATTTGCTCACACCCATAGTTATAAATCCCTCCGCCGGCACTGCTTGCACCGTTTCCTGCGAAAACGCAGTTAAAAACGGTCAAATTCTTCCTGTTCCAGCCATTGTATATGCCTCCACCCAGGTATGCCGAGTTGACGGTGAACACACAGTCTGCTATAAGCGTTGTGCTGTTCGGTTCGTTGTACCACGCGCCGCTGTTCTCAATTGCTCCACCTGAACCGGCGCTGTTACCGATGAATTTACATTTCTTCAACGTGAGGCTATTGCGGAAATTGCTATACAATCCACCCCCATCAGAAGCCCTGTTGTTCGTGAAGTTGCAATTGGTTAGCGTTGCGAGACCGTCGCCGATGCACATTCCACCGCCGAAACCATAGGTTACATTTTCATCAAATATACAGTTCCCTATATTCGAATTGCCCCCATTTAAAAATATCGCACCTCCGTTGCCGCCGCATTTGTTATTACGGAAGGTACAGTTCGTTAGGCTCGGTCTGCTTTCTTCGCTGTATATGGCTCCGCCGTAAGAGAACTCCGCCTGGTTACCGATAAACGAACAATACCTAATTCTGGGATTGCTGTTATAGTTGGCCATCGCCCCACCGTAATACTCACTGTCAAAACCGGTCACAACGTTGGCCCTGAAAACACAGTTCTCTAATAAAGGATTACTGTTGATGTTACATACTCCGGCACCGGCACTGGATGCGTCGGCTCCAAAGGCGACGTTCTCTTCGAACAGGCAGTTGCGAAATGTCGGGCTGCCATCGCGGTCAAAAACTGCCGCCCCCGAGGTCTCCGGCAGATAAATATATGTCGATTCCAGGCCGAGACTTCCATCATCAAAACCGCTCTCGCCATCGATCTCCCCGTACGATGTCCAGGTTGTGTTTTTGCGGAAAGTACAATTCAACACTGTTGGACTTCCGGCATCGTTTAACATCCCGGCCCCAGAGCTCAGAAAAGCGTCATCGTTGTCATAACTGCCCGACGCCGGGCCGCTGGCACAACCGCGGGCTATGGTAAATCCGTCCAGCACAGCAGTGCTGTTCGTACCGCTACCGGTTACTACGTGGTAGCTGTTATCGACAAAAGTCGGCTCACGCCAAACGTCCCAGGCCTCGTTGACATCCACATCGTTGCCGGCAAGATCGCCGCTCAGGATAGTTTCATACAGCCCTATATCCTGTGCATCCGGGTCCGGCTCACCGAAGCCGGCAAAACCGCCCTTAATAACCACACCATTTTTGAGCTGGAACGTGGCTGTCCTGTCCGGAGGTGGAGGTGGCGGTGAAGGTACAGGAGGGGGTGGAGGCGGCATAACAAGCTCGTGTGGCCTGTAAATACCGCGGGCCACGCGAATCTCGTCGCCGCTCGTGGCAACGGCCAGAGCGCTCCGCAGGTAGTTGTAGGCGTTAGCCCAAGATGAGCCGTCATTTGCACCGGCGGCATCGGCATCCACATAGATGACTTTTCCCGCAGCCGCACAAGTGGCTATTAACAGAAAAAACGACATTGCCAAGAAATTCCCCGGACTTCTAATACGCATTTGTAATCCTCCGAAAAAACTCGTTAAGACTCAGTGTCATCCTGCCAACAGGCCACCATAAGTGCAAAGTCCTGAAAGCCTAATCTATAGTCACCGTTTACATCGCCAGCAATAATCGTTTCGCAGACCGGCCCGCCATAACGTCATATAATCCGCATATTCAACTACTCAATACCTGACAGCCAGTTTTCGACAAATACATGAAGGTCCGGCATATTTATGAAACTATCGTTAGGTATGCTAATGTCGCAGAACCGATTCCATTCTGTGTCTGCCAGCTTGGTCAACCAGGCCAATGCAAGTATAGCAAAGTCGCCAAAATCCACCTTGCAATTATAATCGAAGTCGCCAATATAAGCATAGTTAAACTCGTAGGCGCCCATGTCCACGATGTCGTTGCCGTTACAATCGCCATCTATAATCCTGGGGTGGCCGTCCATGTCCATCTCCGGCAGATTTGGCTCATTGTTGTTGCCCGCGTCGATGCACGGCGAATTTTCCATCAGCCGCAGGTTGTCGTCCACCGTGCCAGGGATATTGTCAGCTCCATCGGCGTCCCGGAACAGCGGGTCGTCCCCGATATTGCCAATTCCGCCCAAGGCGCCGGTCCAGCCCTCGATGCAGGTGTGGTTTATAACAGGAGTCGACTCGTAGTTGTGAATCTGTGCCGACTCATCTGCTCCGCCGGCGTCTGTGTTGTGCCAGAGAATCGAGTTTGTCAGCATCGGGGCGCAATAGAATCCGTTGTAGATCCCGCCGCCCTCATTT
>JAOUFU010000667.1 GCA_029858035.1 Phycisphaerae bacterium | reverse complement strand
ACGGCGATGGCCTTAAGGACCTGGTCACCGGCAAGCGATATTTTGCACACCAGGGCAATGACCCCGGCGGCAAGGAGCCGGCGGTGCTGTACTGGTTTGAGCTTCGCCGTCCACAGAAGGGCAAGGTGGAGTTTATCCCGCATAAAATCGATGATGATTCCGGCGTGGGAACGCAGTTCGAGGTAACAGATATGAATAAGGACGGCAAGTGGGACATTGTTACCTCAAATAAAAAAGGCGTACACGTCTTTTTGCAGATACGCTGAATGATGCTGTTACGAGTGCTATCTTTGGCCGTGTATTGTTAATGATAAGAATGTTTTGATTGATGGAGGCGGTTAGTTATAATAAAGTCAGTTTGCTAGGGGTGGCCTGCCAAGGGCGGGCCTGAGAAAAGACCCTTTGAACCTGATCAGGACAATAGCCGAAGAAGGCGGATAGGCCTGCGTAGGAAAGTGATATTAACAACTGATAAATCAGCTTAAAAGGTAATTCGCTTCCCAAGTAGGAAGCGTTTTTTATATTTATTTACCGCTGAGAACGCAGAGACCGCTGAGATGACAGAAAAAGAAAAATTGAACCAAATCACAGATAGGATTATCGGTTCGGCCATCGAAGTGCACCGGATCTTGGGGCCTGGCTTGTTAGAATCCGCCTATGAGGCGTGCCTCGCTTTTGAACTTGCTGAAAAAGGGCTGAAGATAGAAAGACAAAAACCGCTTCCTATAGTATATCGGAAGGTCAAGCTGGATTGCGGTTACCGATTGGACATTCTCGTTGAAAAAGCGGTTATCATTGAAATCAAGGTTGTAGACCGCTTGGCACCCATTCATAGGGCACAGTTGCTTTCCTACCTTAAGCTTTCCGGCTGTAAAGTGGGTTTATTGATCAACTTTAATGTAAAGGTTCTCAAAGATGGCATCGTTCGTGTGGTAAATAATTTTCCTGATTCTCTGTGTTCTCAGCGAGCTCAGCGGTAAAATGAAAGGTGAAAGAATGTCGACTCAATTAGAGGCAGCGCGGGCAGGGACAATAACCGACGAGATTAGATTTGTGGCGCAGGCCGAGGACCTTGATGCCGAGCTTGTTCGCGAGAATGTCTCTGCCGGAACGGTGGTTATCCCGGCGAACAAGCTGCACCTTGAAAGTAATTTAAAAGCAGCCGGTATAGGCCGGGCACTTAGAACGAAAGTAAATGCAAATATCGGGACAAGCAGTATTCGCTCTTCCATAGAGGCTGAAATCGAAAAGATGCAGGCGGCACTGGCAGCCGGTGCCGATGCGATTATGGACCTTAGCACCGGCGGGGACCTTGATAATACCCGCGAAAAATTGCTTGCCCTTTGCCCTGTACCTTTCGGGACGGTGCCAATCTATCAGGTCATAGAAGGCAGGGGCGTAGAGGAGATAGACAGTAAAATAATCCTCGATATTATCGAGAGACAGGCCAAGCAAGGTGTGGATTTTTTCACAATTCACGCAGGCGTCTTAAAAGAGCACCTGCCGCTGCTTGAAAAGCGTGTGGCGGGTATAGTCAGCCGGGGCGGGGCGTTGCTGGCCAAGTGGATGTTATATCACGATAAGCAAAATCCCCTGTATGAAATGTTCGATGATTTGTGTGACATAATGGGAGCATACGATGTCTGCTTTTCTCTTGGTGACGGTCTTCGGCCGGGCTGTATCGCCGATGCCACCGACCAGGCCCAGATAGCAGAGTTAAAGACATTGGGAGAGCTTACGCAGAGGGCACAGGAAAAGGGCTGCCAGGTAATGGTGGAAGGTCCCGGTCATGTGCCGTTTGACCAGATACAATACAATATGGAAATCCAGCAGGACATTTGCGGTGGTGCTCCGTTTTATGTTCTTGGCCCTGTGGTGACCGATATTGCACCCGGCTACGACCATATAACGTCGGCAATAGGGGGAACCGCCGCCGCATTTTACGGCGCTTCTTTTTTGTGCTATGTTACACCGAGGGAGCATCTGGGCCTGCCGAATGCCGATGATGTCCGGGCGGGTGTTATCGCGGCAAAAATAGCGGCACACGCTGCGGATGTTGCCCGCGGTTTAAAAGGGGCTGCAGAGCGGGATAAAAAACTGAGCGTAGCGCGGAGCAATCTGGACTGGAAGGCCCACTTCGATGAATCGCTTGATCCGAAGACAGCGCAGGCAATGCACGAAGAAGCCTGTAAAGAGATTGGAGCAGATAAATTACCCACTGCCGATTACTGTACCATGTGCGGCCAACAGTGGTGTAGTGTCAGGATAAATAAAGAGATACGCGATAAGATAAGGTCTAAAGGCACTGCAAAAATTTAACTTATCAATTTGCGAGTGAAAATGAAGTCAAGCTGAGATGGCAAAGAAAA
>JAOUFU010000666.1 GCA_029858035.1 Phycisphaerae bacterium | reverse complement strand
GTCCTTGAGGTAACGCTCGTCCCGGCCTTGTTTGATCTTGTATAGCGGGGGTTGCGCAATGTAGATATGGCCGCGCTCGACCAATTCCGGCATTTGCCGGTAGAAGAAGGTCAGCAGTAGCGTACGGATATGCGAACCGTCCACGTCCGCGTCGGTCATGATGATGATGCGGTGGTAGCGCAGCTTGTCGGCGTTGTATTCGTCCTTGCCTATGCCGGTGCCCAGCACGGTAATCAGTGTTGCTATTTCCTGCGAGGCAATGAGTTTTTCGAAGCGCGCCTTTTCAACGTTCAGGATTTTTCCCTTGAGCGGCAAGATTGCCTGGAATTTGCGGTCGCGCCCCTGCTTGGCAGAACCGCCGGCGGAATCTCCCTCCACCAGGTACAGCTCGGACAGGGCCGGGTCTTTTTCCTGGCAGTCTGCCAGTTTGCCTGGAAGTCCCATACCGTCCAAAATCCCTTTGCGCCGCGTTAGTTCTCGCGCCTTGCGCGCCGCCTCTCGGGCGCGTGCCGCATCAATGATCTTGTGGACGATGGTTTTTGCGTCATTGGGTTTTTCCAGTAAAAACGCGCTCATTTGCTGTGCCACCAAGTCTTCTATCACCGGACGAACTTCTGAAGAAACTAGTTTATCTTTTGTTTGTGATGAAAATTTCGGATCCGGCAGCTTCACCGATAATACCGCTGTCAAACCTTCGCGCATGTCGTCTCCGGTAGTATCTACCTTTGCTTTTTTTGCCAATTGCTCGGTTTCGATATACTGGTTCAACGTGCGTGTCATCGCGGTGCGTAACGCGGTAAGGTGTGTGCCTCCATCGCGCTGAGGAATATTATTTGTAAAACATTGAACGGCCTCCTGGTAGGAGTCGTTCCACTGCATCGCAATTTCGGCGGTGATGCCATCCTTTTCGCCTATCGCATAAAAAACGGTGGGGTGTAAAGGTGATTTGTTGCGGTTCATGTATTCAACAAAACCTTTGATGCCGCCACAAAATGCAAAGTTTTCTTCTTTTCCAGTACGATGATCAATCAACGTGATTTTTACTCCGTTGTTGAGAAAAGAAAGCTCACGCAAGCGTTTTGCCAAAATATCAAAATGAAACTCTATCAGTCCGAATGTTTCTTTTGAGGGAAGGAAGTGTACTGTTGTCCCCTTTTTATTTGAGTTGCCCACAACTTTGAGAGGTGCTACCGGATCTCCATGATGAAACTCCATGAAATGCTCTTTTCCTTCGCGATAAATGGTTAGCTTCAACCATTCGGAAAGCGCATTAACAACCGATACACCCACACCATGCAAGCCGCCTGAAACCTTATAAGAATTACTGTCAAATTTACCACCGGCATGTAATACCGTCATGATTACTTCTGCTGCCGATCGGTTTTCTTCTTTGTGAATATCTGTTGGTATACCGCGCCCGTTATCACAGACACTAACCGAATTATCTGCATGGATAATCACATTAATTTCATTGCAATGACCAGCCAATGCTTCATCAACCGCATTATCTACTGCTTCAAAAACCATATGGTGCAAACCCGTTCCATCATTGGTATCACCAATATACATACCGGGGCGTTTACGTACAGCTTCCAGACCTTTTAGAACTTTAATATTATTCGACGTATACTCATTCATCAGATATTTCCGGATGTTTTTTTCTGGTTGTTTTTTAGTTGGTCAAATTCGCATCGGCATGACAACATATCTAAATTCTGCGCTGATCGGACTGGTTATCAATATGCTGCTATTTGGATCTCCAAAAGATAAAGATATCTTGTCACTGCCTATGCTGTTAATACCATCTAATAGATAATTTATATTGAAGCCAATATCTAACGCTTCGCCATGATATTCAGTTTCCAATTCTTCTTGTGCTTCTTCTTGTTCACTATTGCTGCTTATTATGCTGAGATTCTTTTCCGTCAAAACAAATCGAACTCCTCTGAACTTTTCATTCGATAAAATTGCTGCTCGTTGCAACGCCTGGAGAATGATCAATCTGTCAATATTTAATTTGTTTGTGTATTTAGGAATAACACGTTCGTAGTCCGGAAATTTTCCCTCAATAATTTTTGTTATTAAGACAACATCAGAAAAAATTGCTTTGATTTGTTGTTGGGTAAATTCCAGTGTAACTTGATCGTCTGTGTTGTTTAACAATTTACACAGTTCTATCACTGCCTTGCGGGGTAAAATAATCTCTACCTTTTCATGCACTCCTTCTATATCGCTTTCGTTATAAGCTAAGCGATGTCCATCGGTTGCCACTACTTTTAATTTGTTATTTTCAATAATCAGCAATATCCCATTTAAATAATATCGAACATCCTGATGAGCCATTGCATATTGAACGGATTCCAGCAAATTCTTTA
>JAOUFU010000665.1 GCA_029858035.1 Phycisphaerae bacterium | reverse complement strand
GTTTCGCCATCCACTGATGCCCCGGTCACAACGAAAATAAGAACGCAAAGTATGGATGTTACTATCAGGCCGAAGTACGGCAATTTTGTTCGGGCCGCTTTGGCAATTTCATTATGCAAAAGAGGTATAACCATATTACCCATTTTGTCCCCCCGTTATTGCCAGGAAAAATTCTTTCAAAGTTTTGCGCTTGGGCGTTAGAGCGGAAACTTTACAACCACGCTTAAACAGAAGATCATTAAGCCAGGCGGCATCTCGATTTGCCAAAGTAATCTCAAACACCTCGCCAGGCAAACTCTCTATACGTTCAATTCCTTCTTCTCTCATGAGGGCCTTTGGATCGGGCGGTTTGCCGCCAAAACTAACGAGCACTACATTTTCGTGTGGGGCCAGGATTTCTTTTACTTTCCCTGAAGAAACAAGATGACCGTGATTGATTACGAAAACTCTGTCACAATACTCCTCAACTTCATAGAGCAGGTGGCTGGAAATAAAAACTGTCAAACCGTCATTCCGGACCTTTTCCTGAAGGAAACTTAGAATTTCCCGAGTACCCTCCGGGTCCATACCGTTGGTCGGCTCATCGAGAACCAGCAACCTCGGCTGCCCCAGCAGGGCCATGCCGAGACCAAGCCGTTGTTTCATTCCATGCGAATATGTCGACACCTTACTATTTTGTCTTTCAAAAAGCCCAATCCGTTCGAGAATTTCTCCGATTTCTCTGTCGCTGACATTGCCTCGCAGCCTGCCCATCAGCTCCAGATTTTTGCGTGCCGAAAGATACTCATAAAAGGAGGGTGTTTCCACCATAGTTCCGACATATCGGATGGCACGTTTGAAGTCATCCCACACGTTACGGCCGAATATCTCGATCTCCCCGCCTGAGGGATGGACAAGTCTGGTGGTCATATAAAGGGTTGTACTTTTGCCGGCCCCGTTAGGGCCGAGGAAACCCGCCATCTCACCTGCCCGCACTTCCAATGACAGGTGGTCAACCGCAAGGATCCTCCCATAAGATTTGCAAACCTCATCCAAACAAAGGGCCACATTATCATCGGAACTCACTGTAAAGGTCCTTTCTTTCGCGAAGATTCAGATAAGAACACGGCAACCCGGCCTTTCTCATAATCTACCAGGTAAATGTCGGATATGCCATCACTATTAAGGTCTTCTACAGACATTCGACCTTCTGCCGGCACTTCAAGTTGCAGTTTGGATTCCCGTTCATAAAAGCCGGTGGCGAGTGAGCTGAGGTAAATATTATATTGAGTCAAATCGCGTCTTATTATAAGGTCCGGGCGCCCGTCAGCGTTAAAGTCACCGTCAAAATTTATCGAATCTGCAAACTGCTCAGATATGGGCAGCATAGTAGTAACATCCATCTTAAAATCAGCTTGATTTGAATATCCTTTCCCTTTTTTGAACTGCCTTATTGTAAGAATCCAGTCCAAACCTTTTGAAACGATGGCTTCCACTAAACTACTGGCCGAGAGAAGCCGGTCCTTCAATTCTATCATCACAATCTCCGGATACCCGTCCTTGTTAATATCCACGAAGGGTGAAAAATGTGATGGGCCGGGGTAATCGCCTTTAACAGGGATTCCACGACACCTCAAGACCTGACTGGGTTTTTCGGCAGGCTCCCCGTCTTTTTGTCTTAGAAATATTATGATGTTCGTTTTCACATCTACGTCCTGAACGAGATGCAATAGAACCACATCTTCATTGCCGTCACCATTTATGTCCTCCTTGACTATACAACATCGCTGCATTTCTTTTTCGCTTACCTTCTCGACCATGTTTTTTATATAGTCATTTTCCTGCTCCGGTTTTTTGGGTTCACTGTCTTCAGATTTGCTTTGGGCTATTGTCTTTATGCGGATTTGCTCGGTCTCCCCCGCACCGATATCCCAGCTGTTCCAATTAAATTTTCCCATTGTGTTTTTGAATTTATGTTCGATTTTTTCCACCAGGCTGAGCTGATAATTTTCATCGGTTTTGTAGATCATAGTATGGTCGGAGAAAACAACCGGTATGGTATTCTTCAAGTCATCCGGCCATCTGTTCGGCTCGATGACGAATGGGCGTGGGGCATCTCCGAATACCTGTCTGGCCTCGATAAGCTTTCCCGGTTTCATTTCAAAAATGCCGTTGTTTTGACGAAAGTAAATCAGCCCTTCGGCTGTGGAAATGAGCATTTCCCTGCCGGGTTGTTCGTTGATGTCATATAACGTAATCCACGCCGTGCCTTCGGGCAACTCTATACTTTGTGTTGGTGCCGAGGGCAGTCCCGAGCCGTTCTGAATGTAAATAAATGCTTTGTTATCTCTTTGGACGAGTGCCAGAAGGTCTACAAGCCCGTCTCCGTTAATATCTTTC
>JAOUFU010000155.1 GCA_029858035.1 Phycisphaerae bacterium | reverse complement strand
GCAGATTGGTATGCCCGGTGATATTGATAATCTTGGTACGCGTTATTATATCCGGATTGACAGGGTGACTTACAGTGACGGCTTGCATCCTGAGGATTGCCCCGGCGGTGTTGACTACTGGCCGAGAGAGGCCGATGGGCTTGGCAAGTCGCTTTCTCGCAAGGAGGCCGGTGACTATGGCAATGACGTAATCAATTGGGAAGCGGCTGCACCTTCGCCCGGCACCGCCAATCCATAAAATCCTGCGAAATGGCAAACATATCATTTTTACAACGTCGCTGAGAATGACAGCTAAGGGTGGGGCTTGTGAAAAAAGCTCGGAGATTATGCTTCGTAGACTGCGAGCAAAACATTGGGCTTTTTCTATTTTTTTTATAAGGGGGCCGTTATAAAACTACCCTTTACACTCTTTTAAATAATGTGGTAATGTCGTACAATACGACAAACATGTTGACAAATAGAATTGGATTTTGGGAGATGACTGTGAACAGAAATACGTTATCAGTGGTATCTGTTTTAGTGCTTCTAAGCACAGCTTCATTGAGTCTTGGAGCGAAGAATATATATGAGATCCGGGATTTCGGAGCTAAATCCGATGGTAAGTTCCTCTGCACGCGAGCTATCCAAAGCGCCATCGACAAATGCGCTGGAAACGGGGGCGGGACAGTTTACCTCTCTGCCGGCACCTGGCTCACGGGTACGGTCTATCTCGAAAGCAACGTCACTATCTGGCTCGATACCGGTTGTACGCTCCTTGGCAGCAAAGATAAAGGTGATTATGGGCCTCCTCGCGTGCTTCGGGATACTAAGGACGATAAATTCAGCTACTGGGCCATCCTTGCCGGCAAGAACCTTCGGCATATTGCTATCCGGGGACGTGGCATTATTGACGGTCAAGGGGCTAATTTCAAATACAAAGATGGTCCCAGGCCCAAGAATATTTACCTTGAAGACTGTCGTGACGTTCTGATTGAAGGTGTCCGCTTGCGAAACGCCGGCAGTTGGATGCAGCATTATCGTAACTGTGACCGTTTGACGATTCGCGACATCGCTGTCTTCAACCACATCAGCTACAATAACGATGGTCTCAACATCGATAGTTGCCGCGATGTGAATATCACAGGTTGTATAGTCGATTCTGATGATGACGCCATTGTGCTGAAAAGTCTTTCGCTTAAACCTTGTGAAAACATCACGATTTCGAATTGTGTCATTAGCAGCCACTGCAACTCCATTAAGATGGGCACTGAGTCCGGCGGCGGTTTTCAAAACATCACTGTCACCAACTGTACAATATGCTCCCCTCGCTATTCAAAAGTCATCTATGGTTGCCAGAGAGGGCTGGCTGGTGTTGCCCTGGAAATCGTCGATGGTGGTACCCTCGACCGTGTTGCTCTGTCGAACCTCACTATCAAAGGCGTCAGTGTTCCTATCTTCATGCGGCTGGGCAACCGCGCCCGCCCCTATGAGAAAGGTCAGCAAAAACCTGTTGTAGGCAAGTTCCATAATGTAGTCGTTAGCAACATAATTGCCACCGACTGCTCTTCGATTGGCTGCTCGATAACCGGCTTACCGGGCCATCCCATCAAAAATATCAGCCTCAGTAATATCAACTTAGGCTTCGAGGGAGGGGGCACGAAAGATCAGGCTTCTCGCGAAATCCCGGAGAAACCGACCAGTTATCCGGAAAGCACGATGTTTGGGACTCTCCCGGCTTATGGATTCTTTTGCCGGCACGCCAAAAACTTAAAATTCCAGAATGTCAAATTGGATACCTTAACTCCGGATCATCGGCACGCTATAGTATTTGACGATGTAGAACACGCCAACGTTGAATCACTTGATGTTCCTTATGCCGCAGATTCGGCAGGCACGATTCGCCTGGATGAATCGAGATATGTATACATTCGAAACTGTCAACCACAAAGCGGCACTGAGCTGTTTCTCGATGTCCGGGGTTCCCTTTCCCAAAACATCGTGTTGTTTGCCAACGACCTCAGTGGTGTAAAGGAAATTGTACGTAAGAGAGCAAATACACCTGAGTCAGCCGTGGTCCTGAATGCTAATTATCTCTCACAGAAATGAGCAACAACCTGCAAACCGTATATCTTATGCTCTACCGGCCGTACTACAAATAGTCGCATTAAAAAGGCTTATAATTCTGCCAATACGGGCTTGGCCTTGTAAAAGAGCAAATTCAAACATAAAATACTAAAAAAAGTGAATGATACTAAGGCAAGTCAAGTCCAGACATCGTTATCTGTAAGGTGTTCAATGTAATGTATTCAGTTGACGTAAAACACTTTTTGTTTCTACTCTTGGCATCTTTCTGTTCAGTACAAGGACAGCTTTTACATGCAGAGTCGGCTCATCAGCAAAGCCCGGATCAAGTAGCTTCAGATGGTACCGTGGTGAAGAAAATCCTTGACCTCCATGAAACAGGTGAGAATATCCTCAAGCCGGAAGCTTGGAAACCCTGGCACAAGGGTTACGAACAAAAGGACAATGTTTTTTATTGTGAAAATGGCACCGATACTCAGGTCCAGCGAGGAATCTCCCAGACCATCATATTGAACCAAACCAAACCAGAACCCATTTTGGCTGTGGCCTGGAGCAAGGCTGAAGAAGTTGGGGGTGGTCGAAATAGTGACTATTCTCTGTATCTGGATCTTATCTATTCCGACGAGACTCAACTCTGGGGTCAGACTGACCAATATGATGTTGGCACTCACGACTGGGAGAAAGCTCAAGTCTTCGTATTCCCGGAGAAGCCGGTCAAATCCGTTTCTTTTCATATGCTCTTACGTCGTCATTCCGGTAAGGCCTGGTTCCGCGATCCCGAACTGCGTGTGATAAGACCGCCAACAGGTGCCTGCTTATTTGATGGTTTACCAGTCTCACCCGTACATTCTGCAAAAGAGGGATTCCAGGTACGCGATATAGCAGCCGAAACAGACTTTGTTTCTCTCGAACATCGTGCTCTTGGCCTTGAAATTGAATACCAAAAGCAGCAACAATCCAGTGGCGTCACATTCTTTGATATCTCCATTTCTGACACAACCGGCAAGGATCGTGCGATTACCTTGATTTATACCATCCCAATCCTCAATAAAAACTTGCAGTGGTTCCACGACCCACGCCAAAATATGTCTGTTGAACCGGAACGTGAACATTTTAACACCACCAGCTTTTCCGCAGGGGCCAACGGCCAGCTCTCGCGCTATCCTTTCGCAGCAGTAGCTGGTCAAGAACAAGGCTTTAGCCTTGGCATCGACCCTGCTTACCCGGCATTTTTCCGGATAGGCTACAATTCAGGAACGGAAGAACTATTTCTTGCTTACGATATTGGTCTTGCTCCCCAGAAACCAAATGCAAATCTGCGGTTCTGTAAATTCAACTTTAATCCAAAATGGCGGTTTCGTGCCGCCCTGGCCCGATTCTATGAAATCTTTCCTGATTATTTTCGCTGTCGTACTCCCCGGCAAGGTCTATGGATGCCTTTTGCCAGGATCAGTGAGGTCGAGGACTGGCAGGACTTCGGTTTCAAATTCAAGGAAGGCACCAATGAAACCACGTGGGACGATGAGCACGAAATCATAACCTTCCGCTACACTGAGCCTATGACATGGTGGATGTCCATGCCTAAAGAGATGCCCCGTACGCTGGAAGCTGCCCTGGCTGAAGCACAGCGTCTTGACCGTAAAAAGGGAGATCCTCGTGCCAAAGCCCTTTTCAGCAGCGGCTTTCACAATGAAGCAGGGCAATTCCCCGCACGTCTTCTTAATACTCCCTGGAGTAACGGTGCAGTCTGGAGTATTAACTCCATGCCCAATGTTCAGGGCGAAATTACAGACTTTAAAAACAAATGGAATCCGACACTTCGCAAAAAACTTTATGGCCCTCAGCTTAGTGCCGCCCCGGATGGGGAATATATAGACTCGAGCGAAGGCTATGTAACCGATGAGATCAACTTCCGCCGCGAGCATTTTGCTATTGCTGGAACACCCCTTACTTTCTCACTGGACAGCAGAAAAGTGGCTATCTTCCGCGGGCTAATTGCCTTTGATTACATCCGAGCCATCGCTCACGATGTCCACGCTATGGACAAGCTCATGATGGCCAATTCTACACCCATCCGCCTGTGTTGGCTGGCGCCGCTGCTGGACGTCATGGGTTCGGAAACAAATTGGAACCCCGGGGGGAAATGGCAACCGATGTCTGATAGCGACCTGCTTTATCGCCGGGCCATGTGCAGAGGCAAACCGTATTGTTTTCTAATGAACACTCATTTCGAACAGTTTTCACATGAACTTGTTGAAAAATACATGAAGCGAACACTTGCCTATGGTATGTTTCCCGGCTTCTTCAGCCACAACGCTTCTGAGGACCACTACTTCAGTAGGCCCGAGCTTTATGAACGCGATCGAGGCCTCTTCAAAAAGTTTGTTCCACTATGTAAGCTGGTTGCGGAGGCCGGGTGGGAACCGATCACGCTCGCTCACTCGAGCGACCGCCGCATTTATGTCGAGCGTTTCGGCAGCCGGTACCTCACGATTTTCAACGATAGTGACGAGCGTCGTACCGTTACCATCACTTTAGAAAAAAACGCTCCGGTGACAAGCCGCGAGTTAGTACACGGCCAAACTATCAAGTGGGATGGCAGAAAAACTACCCTTAAACTTGATGGCCAGGACGTTGCAGTTATTGAGATTGAGTGATTTCAATCAATTCGACGTATCCTGAATACTTCTATCCGAACCACTCCCACTGATACTCCCCACCAATCCCGGAAGGCCCAATACTCACCAATGGCATCCTGACATCCTTTGCTTTTTCAATGGAAACTGAACTTGAATTCTTCCTGCCTTTGACCATCTTCACAATGATATCAAATTCCCCCGGGCTTCTACTTCCGATAAAACGGCATAAACTTGCCCATTGAGAAGGATCTATGCCTTCTGAAAGTGAACACCACACTCCTGTATCAGCAATTGAAGGTTCTGTGAAGAGGATTCCCTGAGATTCCATAAGCCTATCTCCTTTTAATAACAATTATCCAGTATTATTAAGAAGGGCTTAGGAGGGAGATGGAAAGCCAGAGCTCGGTTCCACCCTTTTGACTGCCCAGTAGTATAATACCTGTTCACAGTTTGTCAAGAAAAATTTTACACTTCTCTTAAATTTTTATATTCAACAAAAGAGCAGATAACAGGTTCACCGAAATAAGAAAAGGCCGCAAGACTGTGCATTCTCGCGACCTTTTCTCGTGTAAAGTTCAAGTATTCAGTGCGTTTAGGGACTATCAGTAAGCCACTGTGATGCGAAAGTTGCAAAGTCGGTAAAATCTACAACCCGGCTGCAGTTCAAATCAGCCTCCTGGACGCGTCTTGTCGTTGGGACAAAGAAGTAATCCTCTGTCTCACCAATCTTATAGCCACCTCTTGGCCCGGCACCTCCGTAGCCAACACTATGATTAGTAGAGATGGCCACTGGAGTAGGAGAGATTGCAACCGGTCCCCAGGGACGTTCGGAAATGGTAATCCTCATCCAGATTGGGTCCACCCTATAGACATCGTCAGAATGTCTAAACGGATGGTATGGCATGAAGGCAGGCGTCTCAATTTTGTGTATGCCAGCCGGTAAATACGTAAGCACCTGATTGCGTACAGCCCATTCTCTGGCTAAGCCGCGGGGCTGATTGGAAATATCATTGGCGATACCGCAATCCATCACATCATCCCAATCGCCGTCACGGTTCCAGTCGAACCAAACATTGACGTAGAGTTCATCAATTGGGTGAGTAACCGTAACGATGTAATCAAATCTTGTCCGGCGGCAATGCGGCAGATTCAGAGGTATCTTAATGCCATCATCGGCCAAATCCATATCCGGCAGGTCTCTTGGCGGAATTATATTATTGGTCGGGTCCTCATCGTAGCCATAATCGGCTTCAGTTTCAAGAGATACCCTGCCGCCAAGATGGGCGACCGCGTCCGGATACCAATGAATTGGTCCGTGAGGCGGCGAACCGGTCAAGTAAACAGTCGGGTAATTTGCTTTGACAATTACCGGCAGAGGGCCGACGGATGTATAAGCTGTCATATCGACATTGAAGTTGTTCGTACTGTCCGGAGCATCACCAAGATCTGCTGTTCTCTGAGGTTCTTCCTCGATCTTCACGAGGTAATCTTCAACTTCGCCATCTCTGGCCGGACCGCCGTACCACAGTCTGCCGTGCGTGCTGAAACGGAATCGTGCATAAGTTCTTACATCAGCAGCTATTGCATAAGGATAGCATGGCACATTATACTTGAGATAGTTGATTCCGGCAGAAAGAGGTTCGCAGGCGAATATCTGTTCGCCGAAATCGTCCCAGTCACCATCAGCGTTAAAGTCTATCCATGCATCAAGACGACCTTCAACTGAAGCGATCACTTCAACCTTGCCTATCAGTCCGGGGACAATTGGCGTTATAAAGATAACACCGTCTTCATCGTCGACGCTGCTGTCAAGGTCATCGCCGTCGGCTGCCGGCGTAGGCTGACCATCCCATTCGGCATCAATTGCTCTGCCAAGGTAAATGTTTGGAACAATGATATGTCGGGCTCCGTTTCTGGCCAATGTCGTCGGATAGGTGTTGCAGCGGACCACATTTGCATCCTCACAGCGCAATTCAGGCGCATCACCGAAATCGAATTCAGGCTGAGGCGCTTCAATTTTGACGATATAATCCTCGACCTCGCCATCTTCGGCAAGTCCGGAGTATCCAATGTTTACGGCCTCTGTTGTGAATCGGAACCGGGAAAAAGTTTTTGTGTCAACTGCAATCACCGAAGCCGCAGGCACGTCAAACTTAAGGCGGTTAACACCTGCAACAAGAGGCTCATCGGCGAAAATCTGCTCGGCGGCACCATCCCAGTTACCATCAGCATTGAAATCTATCCAGGCATTGAGGAAACCATCCACTGATGCAATAACTTTGATTTCAACTGTAGTTCCGCCAATAATCGGAGTCCTGAAGAAGATACCATCTTCATCGTCGATGTTGCAGTCAAGATCATCACCGTCGGCCTCAGGCGTTGGCTGACCATCCGGTTCTCCGTCTATATATCGACCTAAGCGCACTCTCGGATTGATCTTATGGCGTGCGCCATCATTGATTCGCAGCGTAGGATAACCTGAAGGGACAAAGTCACCATCAGGTGCATCGCCGTAATCAAGTTTTGGATGTGGGGCGCTGGCAATGGTAATCCTGTAGTCTTCAACTTCGCCATCACGGGCCGGGCCATAGTAATTCAATCGCCCGTAGGTGCTTAACCGGAAACGAGCATAAGTGTGTCTCAATTCATAATCAGCAGTGCTAAGAGGCACTTCGAAAGTAAGCGTGTTTTCACCGATTTTTAACGGTTCGCTGAAGAATATACGCTCACCAAAATCATCCCAGTCACCATCAGCATTGAAATCTATCCATGCATCGAGAAAACCATCCGCCGAAGCAAGAACATTGACAGTTGCTTTTGTGCCTGGAACAAGAGGTAGATTATCAAACGAGACTCCGTCTTCATCATCCGCACCATTGTTATCATCACCGTCGGCATAATGGCTTGGTTGGCCGTCCGGCTCGGCATCGATATGAATAACATCGGTATATGGTGAACCGAGGAAAATGCCGGGATTGATGATGTGGCGGGCGCCGTTTCTTGCCAGCGTGGTCGGATAGCTGTTGCAGCGTGATAATGAATTTGCGTCATCACAACGCGTTTCTTCGACATCTCCAAAATCCATTAGAACCTGAGTATCTTCGCCGTTAATGACAAATGCCATATTATGCAGCTTGATACTGGTTGCATCCGGGCTGGTGACGGGTCGCCATGCATCGCTCGAAGAGAGAGGCCATGGACGCCAAAGGGCCGGGCTGCCCCACTTATCAACGGATGTTTTCCAGCCGACTTCAGGCTGTGGTCTTGGGCTCTCATAGAGAGTGGCGTTAGCGCGGATGACAAGCCAGTACACCTCAGCTTCTTTTTGCGTGAAGGGTTCTTCGATATCAGTAATATTAACCAGGGCATACCACGTATGATTATCCGGCATAATTTGGTCCGTCTCATTATTCAAACAAGGACATAACCATCCTTGTAATGAAGGTTGTTCTTTACGCAATTCTATCCTGCCTCTTTTAAATCTCCATAGCTCTCGACCCGGCTGGGAGTTTGCATCACTGTAGATAGAAACAGTCCAGCCAAGCACTTCGTCGACCAAATCATTTTTCCATGATATCCAAAAATGAATGTCCGTAACAGCACCGCTCTCGATGCACTCGAAGTCGTCAGCCACAGCCATCCTTCTAAAGCAAACGTCCCAGCCTCGAGGATCGGGATTTTGCGGGTAATGCATCTTCCAGCCATCTTCCGGGACCCAATGGCCCATACATGGCTGCAATGAGCTTATCAAAAACAAAAATCCAAAAAACAATATTATCCACATGAAATGTCTCATTGTACGTCCTCCTAATAAAAGGCCATTGATTCTTCAACGTTGCCGATGAAGGTTTACTTTGCTCGAAAATTGGTTGAGCTCTAACCAAAAATTCGACCATCTTGGTTGTTCAATATATCTGGTGCCTGAGCGGCAAATCTGTTTCGTAAAAAATTTTCTGTTTTTTTGTTTTTTTCAAAATAATTCGGCCTTATTAACTCAAAGAAACGAACTAATGCGTATTTTATTTGAATAAAAGCGGAAAATTTGCTAAGATAGGATGTTCTTAATGGAAATAATGCCTCAGCAGGAGTCGTGATGAACTCACATAATTTCGGAGTTTATTCTGAAAAAAGCGAAACAAAAATCTGTCTGCGGACACTTTTATAAGGTAATGCTTCTAAATGGAGGAAGTAAATATTCCTATTGAGCTTATCAGCCAGGCCCAGCTTGGCAATAAGGATAGTATTGATCGTCTGGTCGGTATAGTCTGGACGCCTTTAAAAAGTTATATTTACCGAAGGACACTGGATGATAACCTCACGGAAGATATTGTTCAGGAAAGTATAATTGAATTGATTAAAATGATTGGCAGACTGCAAAGGAAAGACCGGTTTTGGCCTTGGTTGTGTAAGATTGCGCTGAACAAGATTCGCATTTACAACAGGTCGGAGCGGAGAAAAAAAGCAGCCCTTATGTCCAGGGCCAGGCGGGATCAGCGCCCA
>JAOUFU010000664.1 GCA_029858035.1 Phycisphaerae bacterium | reverse complement strand
AATTAATCGAGATGCTCTTCGACAAACAAAAATCCCGAGAAGTCGCCAAAGCAATGCTCGTAAAAGACTGAAAAAATCTGCAAAAAAATAAAAGGAATTTTATGATATACGAAAAAGAATATCAAAAAGCACTTGAGCTAATCAACAAATCCGACACTATTTTGATAACGGCCCACACCCGCCTCGATGGCGACGCCTGCGGCTGTATGGCGGCTATGGATGACACGCTGACAGCTCTCGGCAAAAAGACCAGGCTCCTGTTACTCTCACCGCCGCCCGAATGGTACCAATTTCTCTTCGAAGAACAACCACCTGTTCTTGGCGAAGACGTCAGCCTCGAACACTTAATGCAGGGCCAATTCATCGATCCCGATTTGATTATGATTATAGATACCAACAGCTACAGCCAGATCCCTGAATTTGAAAAATATCTAAAGCAGGCCGACAAGCCCGTGATGATAATCGACCACCACGCAACCGCCGACGGCCTCGGCGATGTCGAGCTTACCGAAAAAGATGCAGCCGCCACGGCCCTGATTGTTTGTGACTTCCTCAAATACGCCAACTTCCCGATTACCGAAAAGATTGCCGAAGCCCTTTTTGTCGCCACGGCCACAGATACCGGCTGGTTTCAGTTCAACAATACGGACAGCAGGGTTTTCCACTCCTGCGCCGAGCTGATTAAAGCCGGTGCAAATCCTGCTCAAATCTATTATAACCTGTACCAGAATTACTCACTTCAGCGATTCAGGCTGATGACGGCCATGTTCAACACGCTCGAACTCCATCTTGACGGACGCTTCGCGACCCAGCACATTCTCCTGAGTGATTTCGCCCAATCCGGTGCCGAACACAAAGACACCGAAAACCTCATCGACGAATGTCGGCGGATAAGAACGGTCGAGGCTTCCGCTTTATTTGTGGAAGCCAAAGATGGCCGATTTAGATGCTCACTGAGAAGCAGGGGGGCTGTTGATGTCGGAAAAATCGCACAAAAGTTTGGCGGAGGAGGCCACAAAATGGCCGCAGGACTCTTTCTATCTCCGCCCCTGGAAAACGCAAAAAAGCTTATTCTGGCTGAAATAACGAAACAATTCAAACAGCCCGACGGTAAATAATTCCTATTCGGGCGGGCAGAAACGGGCACGCTCGCCCTTTTCATTGGGGCTGAAGGCATTTTCTATAATGGCCCGTCCTTCTTTGCTGTTTGCTGCAAACCACTGCTTATCTTCAACCCTGCGAATAAGCCTGCCCTCTCCCCACTGTTTGATTAGTTCTGCTGCGCTTTCGCCCCCGGACGTGGCGGAATTGGTTTGATTCATTCTTGCCTCGGGGGTAAAAGCTTCTAAAAAGCCGATAAAGCGCTCGGATTCGTTTGGCTCATCCTTGTAACTGAATACGTATGCTTTGACGCCGGCCGGCTCCCCGTTCTCACGTGGCCCCGAAGGTGCCTCGATTGGCGGAATCAGCTTGCTTTTTGCGACGAAAAGCTTGCCCGTATTAAGGTCATAGAACCACCCCTTTTTGTACTCTTGAACTTTTGGAGCCTCGCCCGATGACAGCAGTCCTATGACTATCGTCAGCAGTATAAGCACAGGCACCACCGTTATTGCGATGATTATCCTGGGGTTTTGCCGGTTAAGCCATCCCCTCGCACCAAGCAGCTTTACAACTAAGCCTTCCCATTTCTCTCGAATCTCATAACCAAGCCAGTCAGGAATCCTAAAAGACATCTTAGTGCTCTCCGGCAGTTCTGCACAAATATGAATCCGTTCTACGCAAAGACAACTTTAATTCTCCCCCTATTGGCCAACGCCTTTAAGCAATCCAATCATGCGCTTCAGGTCAAGGTTGCTGATTGATGCATCCTTTGGGTCTATTTCCCAGTTAGCCAGCTTGACTGTCCGCCGGTCTTTCCACTTCCAGTATTCGCAGTGAAGATCCGCAAGAGATATATTGCACCCTTCACCGTGCCTGGCTGTTATATTGTGAGATGTTTGAGTTAAAGGCCACTCCGGAATTTCTGCTTCTATGTCCCTTATAGGGCTAAAGGACCCATCTATCCATTTTTCCTGGCTGCTTGCGTCGATAAAAACCAGCTTTTCTGCAGGTCTGGAAATCTCACCAAGCGTCCTGAAGGCATTTATATTATCATGTTCGCAATTGCAGGTCTTTCCATTCATTGTTCGCGATATTGAATAGCTGCGTAAAAGTTCGCTGCTGTCGGTCTTACACTTATACAGGTCCGTACTGCGACCGGCATAAGGCCACCACAACATCCCGCTTTTGATGGCTTCTTTCGTACCGCCTACGGGATTGCCCGGCGGCAGCAGCGCACCATCGGCAACCCAATGGTTGGCCCCCTGGTCATTCCATTTCGTGTCTGCTG
>JAOUFU010000663.1 GCA_029858035.1 Phycisphaerae bacterium | reverse complement strand
GGTGAGCGTGAAGATTGATATCACCGCAAGCCAGATTAAGTCGAAACCACACCAGGTCGTTCCTCGCCATCTCTATGCGTTCCTGAGTAGTGAAAGTTCCTTCGACGACGGTTGTATCGCTGGTGTCGGGTAGAACCTGCCGAATTCGGATCGAGGCTTTCCCTTGCGTCGGCAAGGAAGTGACAAGCGGACGGTAGACCGACGTTCCGGGTGTCCGCGCCGGCAAATAGTATTTGAAATCGCTCTTTTCTATCGCCAGAGGAACTGCGTCACCGGCATCATTTAACACCGCCCTTGCGGTCCAGAAAAAGGGCAGCCCCCGCCCGGGCTCTCCCAGTTCCACCTGCCAGCTCTCCGGGCTGATATTAAGCAGGGGCCTCTGCAGATGATAAATCAAGGAACTCACCGACGATACAATATCGGCCAGCAATCTGAGCTTCAGATGTAATGTTTCAATCAATCGGCCGCAGCGGCCCTGGGTTTCCAGGAAAAGCAACCCGTCTGCGCTTAGGGTCGGCTCGTCTTTACCCAACGCCTTGAGCCCCTCACCGAGGTCAAGTACGGACCTTCCATGTTTTAAACCGTCCCATAGCCTGCCGCTCAGGATATCAACGAAAGTGTCCAGCTTTATTGGGACATATTTCTTTACAAGCATCAATCCGGCCTGTGGATTCAGAGGGATGATGCGAGCAGGGTCGCCGCAAATCTCGGACATCGGTTTGGTAGAATCGTTGGTGGGGGCGCCCGGTGTAACGGGTACCAGCGGTGAATTGTCGCCGAGTTCCGGTACGTGCAGGTAGCGATGTAAAGAACTGCCGTACCCTGGCAAACCCTTCTGCGGCAGCAGACCCTCGTCCTTACACAGCTTCCAGCCAGCACCGGACTTAACTTCCACAGGATGAACAGGAGATTTCTCAGACAGATCAAGAAACGTCGGCAGTGGCTGCTCGGATTCCCACCCCGTTTTGACTATAGCGGCCCCTTCAAGCTCTTCCAAGGCATGACATTGTCTGCGCCAACGGTTATCCAGCATGGCGTTCGAAAGCACTTGGCGGGCTGCAGATACCGTGTCGACCAGACTTCCACTATTCTGAATCCACAGTTCGAGCCATTCTTGCACTTGGCCGCAGCTATCAACAATACATCCCAGGAATACCTTGGCATCCATCGTGTCCCGAAGTACGACAAGGTGGCCGGCAACAGAGTCCGGCTTGTTCTTTACCAGCACGCAAATTTTCAAAACTGCCGATTTCTGGTCATCTGTAACGGGTATGGCAATATAGCCCTCGGGTAATGCTTTAAGACGGCTTTCGGTGTTGGAAAAAGACACAGGTAACTTACCTTAAAAACTATCGACTCACGTTATTTGCTCGACAATCGGTCCACCTGCCTGGCTGCAAAGGCCATTCAAGGTCATTTGAGGGCCATTCTATCAATTGGCAATTTACTGTCAAACAATATATTATGTTGCCAACGGAGTTTTTTTAGGAAGCGTTGATAATGAAAGTTACTTGAATATTTTTTCGTGGCGCGTTACGCTACTTGGGAATTTGTTGTTGCTCAGAACCGCAATCCAGGGAAACTATAAGAGAGAGTTCTTATTCGTAGCTGGCTGAAGTCAAGTTTGTATTATGGAGTAAACTGCCATGTCTATGCAATTTTCGCCGGAAAAGATGGAGTTTCAATTGGGTACACAAACCTCATTCGCTCCCCGCAAAGCGAAGGATGACACGCCGTTTTGCATAGCCATACTCGCTGACTTTAGCGGCCGGGGTAATCGTGGGTTGTGCGAAACAGGTCTTTCGCTCGCGGCTCGCCGTCGTATCGCAGTGGATGTGGACAACCTGGAGGACCTGCCGATGAAGCTTGGCTGCGAGATTCATGTTCCCCTCGGCAGCAGGGAAGGACCTCGTGTCCCCCTCCGATTTAGTGAGCTGGATGATTTTCACCCTGACCGGATATTTGACCGACTGGAAGTATTTCAAAAGCTGAAAACGACCCGAAAGCTCATGCAAAATCCGGCCACATTTGCCGAGGCTGCTTCTCGGGTGCGCTCCTGGGTTGCGGACGATCAGGAGACAGGCAAGTCCGAGACAGAAAAGGCTCAAAGCAGTCCGGAGCAGGAAGAGTCTGACACTGAAACAGTTGAGCGGCTGCTCGGAAAACGCACAAGCCCGGAACAACCTTCCGTGCCTACGGGCAATTTCGTCGATATAGAAGCACTTATTCGCGAGGCCGTCAAACCTTACATTGTCCCTGCCCCCCACCCTCGGCAGGCCGAGCTTATTGCTCAGGTCGACCAGGCCATCAGTGGTCAGATGCGAGCGATTCTTCATCACCCGGACTTCCGGCAGCTTGAGGCGACGTGGCGGATGCTCCACTTTCTCGTTAG
>JAOUFU010000131.1 GCA_029858035.1 Phycisphaerae bacterium | reverse complement strand
CTTCTCCTCGATTTTCTCTGCACCTTCGGTGAGATCGCCTTCCGGTTTCTTCTCTTGCTTCGGTGCAATTTTGAATTTGATTTTCCTAGTCCTGTCAACTGCTACGGTTCGCGTAAATTTCTGCTCATCAAACACATCAAAAGTATTGGTTAAAGTCTTGAAAGGCTCGGCAAAAGAAATAGTGATCTGAATACCAAGAGGCATTCGGCCGACAAATTTATCTAAAAGCTCACCGTTCCTGACCGCCTTAATCTCAAAAAAGGTAATGCCTTCGCAAATCGGCACGAAAAGTGCTTGTTCCCAGTTCTCTCTCTCTTCATCGAGCAGCTTATCTTCCAATAATCCGAGCTCGCTCGTGCGCTGCCTGTATAAAACAAGACTGTCAGAGTCATAATCATAGTTGGTCTGCCAAACGATATTTTCAAATGTCATTGGCTTTTTCGTACCGACGACAGTTTTTGTAATTGTCAGTTGCGCGGTCGGAAAACCTTTTTCAAATTTATTTTGAATACTAATTGTCGTATAGGCATCCGTGGTCATTATTTGGTCGAGGTCCTCAGCGATGCGCTGCAGAACCTCAGTGGGCAGTCTGGAGCTGTCAAACTTGCGTTTGATTGTATCAGCCGTGCTCTCAGCCCGGCTATAGATACCCAGAACCGTAACCATCACCATCGCCGCTATCACCATGGCTGTAAGCACCTCTGCCAGCGAAAAACCCGGTCGTTCTGTAAATGTGTTAGAAGATTTTTTCATAATTTTAAGTCATCCGGTAGTAAGTCAACGGGGAAGCCCTCCGGTAGTGAATCAACGGGTATGTCAACCGGCAGTCTGTCTCCAGGATCAGCTCCATCCGGCGCATTGAGCATCTCGTCGGCCAACCGCTCTTTTTCCTCCTCCTGCCGCGCAAGAATCTGAAGCGTCTGTGCCTTTGTCAAATCTGTCAGCCAGTGAGTCAGCTCAACCTTCCGCACCTCACCTTCCGAGTCGGTATACTCGGCTGAACAAATCGCCTGAACCCACATCTTTGTCGTTATCGGCTCATAAAATGTCTCAACAACCGTCTCCCACTGGATGTCCGGATATTTTTCACTATCGCCAAACTCAACAGACTCTTCAACCAAATCCGAGGTAAGAAGATCCTCCATATTCTTGCGAGCAACCTCAAAGGCCTGCATACGCATGACCGAATCTACCGCAGAGGACATATAGCGGTTGATAACAACCAATACACTGGAACAGACAAAGGCTAATATAACCATAGCAACTACGGTTTCCGCCAGGGTAAATGCCTTCTCTTTCGTATCGCGTATCGCGTCCCTTCGCTGCGCTCGAGGCATGGATTCCACTATGCGCAATGCAAGACGAGATACGAACGATACAACATTGTTTTTAGAAAAGCACTTCATCTTTAGCCTTCGGCAGTAAAAATTCAACATCACCTTTTTTTAACATGACAACCCTGTTCATCCGGCTGACGAGAACCGAATATGGCTGCTCCTGCTCGTCAAGGAGAACGATTTTTCCACCGTTTTGCCAGCCCGCGTGACCTGCACGAAACTTAGCTATTTGGTGGTCTTCGTCGGTTTCCATCAAATCGTCAAACAAAACGTAGAGAACCTGGCAATTAATGCCAAATTCATTTGTTGCAATAATATCTTCTTCCAAAACCTGAAATAAGTCGGGGCTGGTAATCTGGCGAAGGGTATAGCTCTGCTCTGTCAGGTCAATGATAACCTCGTATCTTCTGTCGCTCTCGGCCGCGGCCGAAGCGGCCATTTGCATTGTCGAGACAAACTCATGGGCCTGTACCTCAAACCTGTTTCTTCTGAACAATCCGAAAAGATTCGTCACTGTAAAAAGCACAAACAGCGCCAGTACCACAAGTACAACCACCAGCTCTGTCAGCGTAAAACCGTGGATGCGCAAACGAGCGGATGCAAGAATGCGCCGGTGACGCAACACATCTGTGCAGTCACGCATTTTCGCATACACGAATTTTTGCATATACCCATTAACCCGCGTCTGTGCTGTAAAGGTCGGTATCATAACCCTCACCGCCCTCTTCGCCGTCTGCACCGTAGCTGACGATTACAAATGGTTTACCGCTCTCAGGATAAAGTATATACTCAAAATCCCGTCCCCAGCCGTCTTTGGTTATCTCCGTTGTCTCGAGATAGCCGCCCGGTTCAATAAGGTCTTGAACATCGCTCGGAGGTTCAATAAGAGCCAGAAGCCCTTCTTCTTCGGTTGGGAGCCGCCCGGTATCCATCTTGAACTGCATAACGGCGGTATGAAGAATCTTAAGGTTGGCCTTGGTGGTTATAACACGAGCTTTATCCGTCTGGCCCATGAAATTCTTCACCAGCACGGTGGCAAGCAAGCCAAGGATAATCAGCACGGCCATAAGCTCAATCATCGTAAAACCTTTTTGCATTTGTTTTCTTCTTCTTTTTGTCATCTGTTTTCAAACCTCCTAAACAGAACTCTTAAAAACTTACCTGTGAAATTTTCAAAATTGGCAATATAGTTGCATAAGCAATCAGGCCCACTATCCCGGCCATAATAATTATTATAAGCGGCTCGACCGCGGCGCTCAATCTCTCAATAACTACGTCTGTTGAGGCCTCGAGGTTTTCGCTGATATTTTTCAGCATCGTTTCAAGCTCACCGCTTTTCTCCCCAACGGCAACCATATGGGCAATGGCAGGATCAATAACACCGCTGTCTCTCAGCGGGGTCGCAATATCTGCGCCGGCAAGAATCCGCTCACGGGATTGCTGGATGGCTCTTCTCATAAGACTATTGCCCGTGACCGACGCCACAACACGAAGAGACTCGGCCATGGCAAGGCCGGAACCAAGAAGCGTCGAAAGTGTAGAGGCAAAACGTGAAACCACTCGCTGCTTTATCAGAGGACCAAACAAAGGCAAAGACAACAAAAACCTGTCACGCAAATAGGCACCACGCTCGGTCCTGAGAAACCGCCTAAGGACCAGAACGAAACCTAACACGACCGCAATTACCACGAAAAGCCGCCAAGTGGTCAGGACATGACTAACGTTCATCAATTGTCTCGTAATCCAGGGCAATTCCTGTCCTGCCCTCGTGATTTGCTCTCCTATCTTGGGAATGACCGCGGTTGTCAATATCAGAATCGCCGCAATACAAAATAAAATCAGAATAATTGGATATATCATTGCTGTAATTACCTTCGATTCGACCCGCTGCCGTTTTTCCATAAAGCCGGCAATAGTCGACAGGCTCCTGCCCAAAGAGCCGGTAACCTCACCTACACGCACCATACTTACAAAAATGACATCAAAATAATCGCTGTATTCTTTCAAAGCATCGGCAAATGACTCACCGGTCACAACGCGGTCGCGAATATCGCTGACGGCGTTTTTGAATCGCACATCCGAGACTTGCAAAGTAAGCACCGAAAGCGATTCGGTAAGTTTAATGCCTGAATTAAGCAGCGTGGCCATCTGTTTGGTAAAATCGATTATCTGGGTCTTGCCAACTCTGCCGAAAATCGAAAATAGCGCAGCTCTGCCCTCGGCGCCGGAGCCAACCTCTGCAACTGATGATGGGTGGATACTGCGTACTCTCAGTTGTTTTCGTGCCGAGTACGGACTTTCCGCCGTAATCGTACCTTTGACTTTTTTGCCGTCCGTTGCTATTGCTATATAGTGGTATCTGGGCATAAGTAAAAGTGAAAATTAAAAAGTAAAAGCTAATAATTACAGTTAAAAAAATTTTGACCTTGATGCCGTGGCTTTTCGTTTTAAGCTTTTCACTTCTCGTTACATTACGTCAGCCTGTGTCACTCTCAAAACCTCAGAAACGGTTGTTACACCGGCAAGGACTTTACTGGCCCCATCCATTCGCAATGTCTGCATGCCTGCGTCAAGGGCAATCTTCTTTATTGTACCGGCAGTTTCTCTTTTGTATACGAGGTTCTGGATTTCTTCGTTAATCAGCATAACTTCATAAACACCCGTTCGGCCGCGAAAACCGGTCTGAAAACACCTTTCACAGCCTCGGCCGACAAAAAACTTCCCGCTCTTATCGGCCAACACGGACGAACCTATCCCCAGATCTCTCAATTCGCGATCTGTGGGTTCGGCAATCTCCCGGCAATCAGGGCAAACCTTTCGTACCAATCGTTGTGCTATTACCGCAATCAGGGACGAACTTACCAAATAGGGCTCAAGTCCCAAATCCAAAAGCCGGGTCAAAGCTCCTGCCGAGTCGTTTGTGTGAAGTGTGCTGAAAACCAAATGGCCGGTCAGAGAAGATTGTATCGCCATACGCGCGGTCTCGATGTCTCGAACTTCTCCGATCATGATAACATCCGGGTCCTGGCGAAGGACATGCCGCAGAGCGTTTGCAAATGTCACACCCTTTTTCGAAGCAACCTGCATCTGGCTTATCCCTTCGAGCTGGTACTCGATGGGGTCTTCTATGGTCATCACATTCTTCTCGGCCGAATTTATCCTGTTAAGGCAGGCGTAAAGAGTCGTGCTTTTGCCGCTGCCCGTCGGGCCGGTTACGAAAATAACCCCGTGCGAATGGGTGAGCAAAGAATCGAATTTCTTCAAATCGTCACCGCAAAGGCCCAGTTCATCCAATCCATACAGGGCCGTGCTTTTATCAAGCAGACGTAAGACACTGCGTTCGCCATAGCTGGTCGGAACGGTGCTTATACGCAAATCGACTTCACGCTGCCCCAGCCGGACACTGCAACGGCCATCCTGCGGAAGCCGGCGCTCCGCAATGTCCATACCCGCCATAACCTTGATACGAGAGATAACCAACGGCAAGACGTTTCTGTTCAAACTCAACGTGTCGTACAAAATACCGTCTATACGATAGCGAATCTGAATCTTTGACTCGTAAGGATGAACATGAATATCGCTGGCCCTTAGTTGCAGAGCACGAAAAAGAATATCATTGACCAGCCTGATAACCGGCGGCCGATTCACCACATCAAGCAGGTCATCAGAGGCAGCAACCTCGTCGACAAGCTGGTCTAGATTCTGGGAATCCAGCTCTTCGGCTACCTCCTCGATGACCGTTGTCCTCTGCTCGTATGCAACATCTATTACCGAGGTGATTGTGGCACGGGTGGATATAGCGGGCCTGACAGGCAGACCCGTCATCTTAGAAACATTATCCAGGGCATTCGTATCCAACGGCTTGGACAAAACTACCGTAAGCTCGGTTTGACGGCCGGAGGTTTCGGCGTCCGCGCCTTCGACAGTTTCACCGTCTTCGGTTTTTATGCCGATAAGAAAATGGTGCTGAGCGTATGCGGCAGGAACAGCCTCAACGAACTCGACCGGTACGGCCTTGGGACGTATTTCCGATAGGAATTCACAGCCCAGCGCCTCGGCAAAGAGCCTCAAAACCATATCTTCGGTAAAGTAAGGGCAGGAAAGCAAGGCCTCGTCAAGACGCTGACCGCTGCTGTTTTCCTCCAGAAACTTGGCTAATTGCTCAGCATCAACCAAATCCGTCCGTTTAGCTGTTTGTATCAATAAATCTTTCATACTTTAGATTGCCTATATCGTATCGCCTATTGCGCCAGACACAACGCTTTATTTGAGTTCGAGAACTCGCGTTGGATGCATAACTTTAGACTTTGTGCCGGGCAAACCTTTACCTTCCCGTATTGCTTTGTTGGATTTTTCGAACACACTCCGGTCCTGTAGTGATAATGCTTCATCGGCTTCAAGAACCTGCAACGGATCCATCGTTTCAGGCTTTATGCCGGGCCAGTCCTCGTATTCCTGCATTTCTTTTTCGTATTTTTCGAATGTTGCACGGTTCTTAAGTGATACTACTTCAATGTCGGAGACGCCGGCAGACTCTTCTCCGGGCCTCAGGATATTTGCTTTAACGAACACATAAAGTCTGCTCTGTGTGTCCTTATTAGCTGTACTTCTAAATAGTCCTCCAATAATGGGGATATCACCCAGGAGGGGAATTTTGGTTCCGCCTTTGGTCTGTTTAAGCTTCTCCAGCCCGCCAAGGATTATTGTGCTTTTGTCGGGAACGGTTACAGTTGAGGTAACGTCGCTGGTCAGAAGGTCAGGCGGTGTTGGCCCCGTTAAGTTTCCTGCCGGAGTAGTCAGTGAATAATCCGGCCTGAGTCCAAAATCTGTACGCGTCACCGCAACATTGAGGCGGAGCTGGTCTCCTTTACTTATATGAGGGGTGATTGTAAGAGTAATGCCCTCGGTATAAGTTGAGAGCTCCACCGACGTAGCTTGTGTTGATTGTGAAACGCCTGTACCCGGAACTACTTGCGATTTGGGCGAAACAACAGTTGTTACCGTTTCCGCTTTAATAATTCCCTCTTCATTGTCGTTAACGAGAAGTTTTGGCCTCGCCAGTACCCGACCATAATCTTTTGTTTGCATAGCTGTTAATAGAGCCTGGATGTGATCGTCTGCATAGAAGCCACTTCCCGCTCCACTTGTTGAGACTGATTCGACGATGCGTTTATCAGGCAAAGGATTAGCCAGCAGAGCTGTAAAGAAATCCATGTTTTCCCCACCTGCAAGTCTCGGAAACTTTGAGACCAAATCCAGGTCCAGAGAGAACTGGTCGTTTTTGCTGATTTCGACCAATGTTACATCAAGCAGGACCTGAGGCCGGTATTCATCAAGCTCCTTGATTAGTGAGGCAAGCCACTGCTGGTTCTTTTTGCTGGCGTACACTATAAGCGAATAACTCTTCGGATCCGGAACAATAAAGATGTCATCTTCTATTTTCTTCTGTGTCGTTGTTTTTACTATCTTGGAATCTGCTCCGCTCTGTTCCGTGATGGTTTCCGAAATAAGCTTTTCGAGGACGCCGGCAAGCTCTTCAGGCTCCTGGTTTTCCAGCGGGTATATTACGTATGGATTTTGGCTTTCTTCTTGACCGGCGTCAACATAGCCGATAATCATTGCTATCTGGACGTGCTGCTCGGCCGTGCCATTGACCAAAAGTGAATTGGTCGGTTCGATTATCACTACCTGAGGCTCTTCAGCAAGTGGCTCCTGTATTTCACCGGCGGTTGAGGTTGAGGTTGAAGGTGGGGTAGGAATGCCTGTGGAAGGTCTGGTGGGCGCCGTTCTGCCGGGAGTCGTTCTGGAAGGCACCCTCCCTGAGGTTGCTGTGGCTCGACCGGCGCTAATTATGCCAAGCTCACTGAGCTTGTTCCTTACCTCTTCGGCATCAACATTCTGAATTTCGTACAGACGAAGGGTCCGAAGGTCCTTCTGTTCCACATCAAGGGCGTCAATAAGCTTTTCGACAACAGATAACTGCCCTTCAATGCCTATCATCAGGATTCGGTTCGTTCTCTCGTCGGCATCGAGATAGACAGTAGGTGTGTCCGGTGCAGTCGTCGAAGGTATAGTCGGTCGAGTAGGTGCCCGGGGTGGGGTTGGGGTTGTTATCCTCCGCCCCGGCACTGTCGGCACAGTCGGCGTTGTTGTTTCCGGTACTGAAATTGTAACTGAAACAGTACCTAACTGCTCTGCAAGCGTTTTGACCTTCGCAGCAAGCGTCTTCGCTGTAGTGAATTGTAACTCTCGTAACCTGAACTCTTTCTGCTCGCCAGGCTTGTCAATCATTTCAAGAAGCGATTCTATACGTTCCATACGGTAGGCGTATCCGGTTACGATAAGGGTCCCAATGCTGGGAATAGGTGAGACGCTTAACCCAAGTTTCATTGCAGTCAAAAGGCTTTGAGCACTGGCTGTATCTATATGTTTCAACTTGAAGATACGTGTTATGATTACATCGCCGGTTTGAACTTGTGGATTATTGGGGTCCACTATCGGAGCGTCAATACTGTCGACCTTTAAAATAGGAACAATAGTTATAGTATTAATCCTGCGGGTCATCACATATCCTTTGAATCTCAACACAGACTCGGCCAATGGATACAGCTCCTTAATCTTAATAGGTCCCTGCAGTACGAGTGTAACCTCGCCTTTTAAGCCCGTTAAATCGGCCGGGTCGTACATATAGTTCAGATTCAGATACTTGCCGACCAAATCCAGCAAATCAATGACGTTAATCTTCGGGGGCATTTCCAGCTTAAGCTCTTCATCACCGATTTTGGCGAGATCCGGCTGATATGGCCCCTTTACAGCAGCCGGCTTGATAACCTTTGTGGCCGTGTTGGGCTCAACAACTTCGGTCACCGCGTTGGGTTCAATAACTTCGGCTACCGCGTTGGGATCTTTCTGCAAAACACGGGCAACTTGATTCGGCTCCTCAACATCGACAGTAACTTGCTCCGGTACAGCATTAGGTTCCCGTTTCGATGGCAGTTTAGTTGAAATTTTCTCAGCTACAGGTTTTTTACGGACAGCAGTAAGGTCTGGTTTCTCAACTTCCTTGGCTGCCTCCTTGATAGCTTCCTTGACAGCTTCTTTGGCAGCTTCCTTGGCAGCTTCTACCGGCTGTTTCAGAGAAGTAGAAGGCTCATTCGGTTCGACCTTCTCTGGCACAGTTTTAAGTGTGTCTGGCTGGATTGGTGATTTGTTGGGCTCCGGCACGTTGGGGGCCGGTGGAGACAGTTCAGCTATCTTCTTCTCAGCCTCGTCAAGAGAATCAAGAAGCTTGTCAAAAAGGCCATTTGGCTCAGACTCATTCGTATCAGCCCCGACCTGCGTTGATTCGTAAGAAGCGGAAACGTAAGAACCGTTCCTGCCGTTAAGCTCAGCTTTAATTTTTTGAAACTCGGCTTTAACTCGTTCAAGCTTTGCCTCTGCGACCGGCTCAATTTTCGGCTGCTCCGGTTGTTCCGGGGCCTCGTATTTCTCTTTTTGAAGCTGTTTAATACTACCGTTAGAATCGGATCTTCCGATAGCTTCAATTATTGCTGCAAGCTTCTCGGCAGTCGCAATTACTACTACAGAATCATTATGGACATCTATAATAGCTTTGTCCTTTCCAATGCCACCTGGCGGATTAGAGAAGCTGCCGATAGACATATTGTCAATTTCTGTTGCAATCTGCTCATTCGAGGGCAGATTACCGGCCGCTGAAGCGGGTAAAATCGCTTTCATAACAACGGGTGTCTCGGCATCAAAAAGCTTCAAAACTGCGCTTGCCTTGATTAGCTGGCGAGGCTGACCTGTCACTAAAATCATCTTGTCGGCTGGAAGCTGGGAAACCGTACCAAGCTCGGCCTCAACAAGGATCTTCCTGGCCTGCTCCGTTGATATGTGTTTTAAGGCAAAAACTCTAAAACGCGGTTCTACAACAACAGGGCCCTTGTCAGCAGCAAAAAGATGACTGCTTCCAAGCAAAAAAATTATTGCCAAAATAAAGGATTTCACCAAACGCGATAGAATACGTTTGGAGGCACCAATACTAAAGTTTCTGTTAAAGCTTACTTTCGCAGGCATAGATCCTCCTATATGTTGACGCTCTGTCAATCTTTGTCTTTTCAACAACACGATTTCTGTAGTTACTGAGCATTTTAGATTAAAAGTAATCCCTTTTTTGAAGCCCTGACGGTTTCAAACGTAAATATTCGCTCAAACCTCCATGTTAGAGCACCTCAAGCACCCCATATATATTATTTCAGACACAGAAAATGCCTAAAAGTTCCCCAGATTTGCCACAAAAAGCCGAATTTGCCGAAAGAAAGCCGGAAAAATCCCAAACGTAAAATTAAGACCAGTCGCCGTTAAAACATGGAGAAAAAAAGATTAAGTAACATCGGAAAAAAATGGGTTTCCGCCTCCGCAGGAATAAAAGGGTCAGATAATCGGCAATTTCAACTTGGGATTGGTATAACGCACAACGCAGCCATTTATATCTCGCACTAATTGCCCGAATTGGTTTGGGACGATTACTTGGGCGGTATTGACGGTGTTCTCGTTGGTGGCC
>JAOUFU010000130.1 GCA_029858035.1 Phycisphaerae bacterium | reverse complement strand
TGAGTGTACTTATTATAACGTATTTGCGGCCATCTTTGATAGTAGAGGAGCCATCCCCATATGATATTTCGCAAGGGAGGCTAGAGACTAGGGGCTGGGGACTGGGGATTGGGGATTGGAGGCTGCCAGCTGTCTGCCGTCGGTTGACGGGTAGCGACTGACTCCTGACTACTGTCTACTTTGTCCCGTTCTGAGCTATACTGAGGGAGTGAATATCTAGAGGACACGACAGAAATGGATGTAATAGTATACACGAGTCCCACCTGCCCCTACTGCACAATGGTGAAGGACTTCCTGTCACAGAGAGGCATAAGCTTTGAGGAGCGTGATGTCTCTCGAGACTCGTCTTATGCTCAGGAGCTTGTGAGAAGTACGGGGCAGATGGGCGTCCCGGTGACAATCATCAATGGCCAGGTAGTGGTCGGATTTGATCGCGGCCGGCTGGAGCAGCTAACAACTCAGACGCAGACAAGAGGGCGTCCACCGTTTGGAGCTTCCATTGCGGATGCGAGTAAAATAACAGCAAAGCAGGGTTCGGGAATAATACCCGGCGCTTATGTCGGCAGCGTCAGACCGGGTTCAGTTGCTCAAAGGATAGGTCTGGCTCCGGGAGACATCATCACCGAATTAAACATGAAACACATCGCCAATGCCGGTGACCTGGAGGATGCTCTTTCCAACCTGAGCAGTGGTAGTCGTTTCTCACTGGTCTTCCTGAGGGACAATGAAACGATGACTACCGAGGGGGTATTTTAGGCCGGCCGGACCCGGAAGATCTCCGGTGGCTGAACTTCGCAGCATTTTGTTACGTTTATGCCCAAAGCGAGTGGGGCACGAAGATGCGGCCTGAACGGAGCGGGTGCCAAGAGTATAGAGGGATAGTGGAGGCGTAGCAGGGAGCGCCCATGCTGGAAGGAGGAGAGCGAAATGCCTGAGTTGACGGTTGCCACCAAGCAGAACATAGAGAAAGTCTTCGATGACAGCGCTGCAATATATGACCGTGTTGGACCCGCCATCTATGAGCCTTTCGGGCCGCGCCTGGTTAATTGGCTGCCACTCAAACCGGGTGCGACGATGCTCGATATCGCTACGGGTGCGGGTGCAGTACTTCTGCCCGCAGCACGGCTACTGGGGTCAACAGGGCATATAACCGGGATTGACCTATCTGACGGACTACTTCGAGAGGCAGAAGCTTTGGCACGCGCAGAGGGTTTAACCAACGTGGAATTACGCAAAATGGATGCCGAGCACCTCGAATTTCACGATCAGACCTTCGATTTTGTTAGCTGCGCATTCTCGCTCTACTTCTTCCCAGATATGGAAGCCGCGCTGCACGAAATGCACCGCGTCTGCAAGCCAGGCGGGTGGCTCGGCTTGTCTGTGTTCGATCGGACACCGCCTCCGTTCGAGCCGCTCTTCCCGATAGCGATGCAGCAGTTGGCAGCCTATCAAGGAAAAGTACGGATTCCAGCTCATGGCATGTCCTTTGCTCCGGAGGAATTGGAGGGTTTCCTCAAACGACATGGATGGCAATCAGTCGAGACGCACAGCGAGAAGGTGACTTTCATCTACACAAGTGAGGAAGATATCTGGGCATTTCTGCCGTTACAGTTCGCGCTAATGGATGCCGATGAGGGAGCGCGCGCACAATTCAAGGAGGAGTTCTTAGCCAGGTTGCGCCCGCTGTTTCATCCGGATGGTCTGCATGTGTCTGCAGCGGCAGCCTATGCGAAGGGACAGCGCTAAACAAGCCGCTTAAGTGACTACCGACTACTGACTACTGACTACTGTCTCCTCGCTTCTGACCCCCGTCTACTCGTTGACTGTGCTTACCGGGCCGTAGAAACAGGTAGCGGCTGCCTGACCAACGTTAGGGCAAGGTTGGCTGCCGTAGTACGGTGAGGTAGATGCGGTTCACTGTCTCGAAAACAAGTGTGACAGAAGATTCCGGAATAGGTCATTGAGGTTCGATTGCAGCAGAAAGCTCCATTCGCGCATATGAGCAATGGGCGGTCTGTAAGCGGACGACTTGCGTTAATTCGATTGGTATCGCTGATTTATATCACAGCTTCGTAGTTACAGGCTAGGTTGCTGATGAGGACACTCGCCTGACAATGGTAGACAATGCTTGGGAGCAAATCAGCGGGCTTGGTGTTTTCGCTTCAAGATTACGATGGAACTGCTCTTGGAAAAGTTGTCTTAACTTAGACATGACAGTTTTGCTGTGATAGTACCTCTTTGGATCACTTCGATACACCCGGGGAGCTTGAGCTGCAAGATTTCCAAGATTCAATCTGCCAAAAGTCCTGTCTTTCTTCTCTATTTCGCAGCGCCCATTAACGTAATGTGATATAGAGTCATCATATGAAGCATCCACGCTAGTCTGAACAAGGCTTTGGGCTTGATTCAAGGATAGGCCACGGTTCACTGAAGCCAGGTATTCTGGATTCAAAAAATGGCTCTCGATATCCACACCATCTGTCGCAAACGGTTCGGCTCCCATGTTTCGTATTTGAGTCTCCCAATTTCCGATTTCTGTGTCGGTGTAGTAATCCCTGTCTTTATGGACGATTATGATTGCATTCTCGTTGATTTCTCTAATTGTTTGAATGAGCGGTCGAAGGTTATGCGGAGAGGTACAACCATAGTACGATTTTATAACAGTGAGGGACATGTCGAGTCCAGATGATTCAAGGAGAACCTTCAGGGAAGATGGTATTTCATCTTCGGTAAGTACGATAAAGCGAGAAGCAGCAGCGCGAATCTGCTCTTTGATGTCGAGGGCGCCAAGGTCAAGCAATATCGACAATACTGAAGCATCTAAAACTGGCTCAACCTTACCTGCTCGTACCCACAAAAGCCTAGCAGTCCCCTGCAAAGAATCAATCACATGTCTAGAGTGAGTGCTCAGCAGAATCTGAACTCCCCTATCATCTGCAATCATACTTAGCAGCGAACACAGTAGACGTTGGTTGTTAGGATGCAAGTGAGAATCCGGTTCGTCTATCACTATTATGCGTGGACTGAAATAATTGATATAGGATAATATTTGGACGGTCTGCAATACTCCTGTGCCAGCTAGTTCAAGAGGAATTTCTCCGGCCTCAGTATCTATGTATACGTTAATGAACTCGTCAGTTCGAGTTGCGTACTTAACTTGGATGTCGATGGAGGGGAAAATCTCCTTTAAATCGAAAATGAACTTGTTCCAGTTCTCATTGCTTGTTCGTTCATCCCATAGGCGCAATAGTGTATTTCTCAGAACAATATTTGCATCGCCTCTAGCAATTGTCCGTAGGAGGACGCCATCTGAAACGTGTTGTTCTGCTTTTGCAATACCAGCTAAGCCCGGAGTGAATATTGTGAAGGGCTGTTCAAGGTTTGCTATTGACCTGGCAGTGCTAACATCCGATAAGGAGACCTGTATGTTTCTGTTGCGGCCTTTCAATACGGACATTCCTATTACGTTTCCGCTGTCAAGAGTAAGCTCAATTTGGACAGATTTATGTGCATCCTCCCATAATCTTCCACCAGAACCAAGGGCGTGAACATTTTCGGATGGAACGTATATGAGCTTAGACGGGTCAACGGTTTGACGTCGTGAGCCTCCTCCGCCAGAAAGAAAGCCTTGAAGATTCATTGATTGGATGGTTCCGATGGCGAAATGTATGGCCTGAAGAATGCTACTCTTGCCCGAATTATTGGCGCCGACTATTACGTTTATTTTGTCTAAATCGAAAGGAGCGTCCTCTATATTCTTGAAGCGCTTTATGTGTACAGTACGCAGTGCCGGCATTATCATACTCCAATATAGTTAGGGACAGCTTATTGTGGTAATCGCATTGTTTCCAATGGGAAACAGTACCACAATTACGAGTTAAGAGCAAGGGCTTTGGTTGATCCCTCCCATTAGCCGGTCTAGAACGTTCTTCGCTACCGTGGTGTGGTTATCTCCGGTTAGCAGGTGCGTTTCGACTTCAGGATGGCGTTTGATTTCGCAGGCGCCCAACCCACCGAACTCGAGGGTCACCATACAAATCAGGCCTGCCACAAATGAGGCATTGTACCCCACAGCATGCAAAGGCGATGCTTTGCGGAAGTAGCGAGAGCACCGATCAGGGTACGGGCGACTGTGGGGAATCCCACCCATCAAAGGCGTTTGGAGAGCTTCGGAGAAATCCGCTCGCGCACTAAGCCTTCTGTGCTACTATCACCTCTTCCCCAAGGACGTCGGTAATCTTGACAGCAACGACGGTTTCTGTACCCGGGTAGTCGAGCTCATAATGACCGCTAACCAAAGTGTCTTTCTTTTCAGGAACATCACTGTGGGCCACTTCAAAGACCACCCCATCATAGGAAGCATCAATCATCACGCTGTCTACCATAGCGCGCCAGTCGTCAATCGCCGGAACCGGAATGGTCGCCTGCCGCTGTAGTCGCTCGATCACGGTCGGCGAAATGAAATCTTGTATGTCAACGATAATCTTCCTGGCTGTGCGATGAATTTTGACCCTTGCCTCAGCTGGCTTGTGCTCGAAAAACTTGCCATACTTCGGGTCCGTGCGCAGCTCTATGACGTTGATCTTATTGGGCAGGTTCCCTTTCTTACGCAAATGATTCCAGTCGTCGAGCCAAGCATCGACGGCCGTCTCTTTGCCCAGGGCCACGACGGTAACGTCCCTTGTCTCCTCTGGCCGTGCTTCCAGTTCTCTCCTGACTTCGTCTAAATCCATGAGCGTCAGAGGATGATTGAAAGAAATGATCTTGGCAAGACTGTTGCCTAGAGTACCGTTAAAGAAAGAATCCGCCTTTGTGCGGGTGATGCCGACATGCGCACAGGCAAGGTTTATAGCTTCATCGTGCTGGAGTTGCAGGTCGTAGTCGTTGACCCTGTACGCTGCAAAAGATAGCTGTGCGGGAGTTGGCTTCTCGTTGCCCGGCAGCAGCTCCCCTTTGCGGCTACTCCGCTTCTGTGCTGCAATCTGTTCCAGGATGATTGTCTGCAGACGCTTGCTCGTGGTTTGAATGGCACCCTTATTAATATCACACCCAATCCAGCGACGGCCCAGGCGCTGTGCAAGGGCTGCCGTCGTGCCGGAGCCAACAAAGAAATCCATGACGAGGTCGCCCCGCTTGGAGCCGACTTGCACGACTCTCTCCAGCAATTTCTCAGCGTTTTCCGTAGGGTAGCCGGTTTTGAAAGTGTATCCGGGTATGTCTGTCCAATCTGAATCCAGGTTCACGTAATCTTTATCTTGCACCCAATACTCAAGCATGCCTGTTTTTGGGTTTTCCCTTATCAAACCTTTGTTCCACATTTCCTCAGCCTGAGTTTGGGGAAACTTCAAGTGCGCCCCTGGAGATGGATAGTAAGTTTTGCCGCCAAGGGTCAACCGGCGTGGTCCGGGAATTGCGGGCGAATCCATGTTATGCCAATACCCGGGTTTAGTCTCTGGTAATTGCCGCAGTACATTCTTGAATTCAGCCTGTAGGCTTCTGAAATACACGTACAGATAATCCACTGCATTTGGTATAGTCCGCCGCCCCTTTACCGTAACATTTTTCTTTATCCGGTTGACAACGATTTCGTTCTGGAAATTGTCTTGCCCAAATATCTCGTCAGCAATCATCTTCAGATAGTAGCCGAAGTGGACATCCATGCGTATGAAGATAATGCCATCTTCAGCGAGCATTTCACGCGCCAGCTGAAGGCGCTCATAAAGAAACTGAAGGTAAGCATCAATATGCCAGTTGTTCGAATACTGTATCTGTTCAGTAAAGGAGTAACCGTCCCCTTCCAATTTCTCAATCTTCATTCCGCGAGGTGTGACCTTGCGGATGTAATCTACCCCCGTGTTAAACGGAGGGTCTATATAGATGAGATTGACCTTGCTACGGAAGCCGTTTGCTAAGAGGTGTGCGAGCACCTCCTTGTTATCCCCGTGGAACAATAGCCCTCCTTTGGGGTAAGCTGACGGCCAGTCATTCCACAAGTCTCCGATTCTTTTCTCAGCATCGTTGGCAGGTTTAAAAGACTCGATGCGTTGAGCCGGAAAGACCGTGACGTAGCGCAATGGACGCTTGCCGACCCAAGTCAACATGGGACGGCCACTGGCCTGCTTTATCTCTATCTTTTCGTTTTCCACGTCAGTTGTCCTCACTCACAAAAGCGCGCGCCTGCGCAAGTTGGTCATAGGCGACGTTGTCCGAACTCGTAAATACCATTTGGTATTTCAGTTTGTCCGGGTTCAAATCTGTCCACCTGCGGGTGGCTATTGCTTTTTGGCCATTCTGCCCATCAATGGGATGCTCTCTATCATGTTCCTTTTTGATTTCCACGATGAGGCACTTGCCATCTCTCCGACGAATGACAAAGTCAGGCGTGTAGCGATGCCACAATGCATCTTCACCCCTGTACTGCACGAAGAAATCTGTCTTCTCAGGATCGCTCAGCGCGCCCGTGAAATAGATATCCTCGATGTTAGCCTCGTGCAGATTCATCTGGTCGAGGAGCTGCTCAAAGAAATCCACCTCGGGGTGCGAATCAAAGTTATACGGCGTGTAATGAAACCCGAAATCTCTGGCTTTTTGTTTCCACTCTTCCCATGGTATCAGCAGCCTTTCCTTATCCACAGGATACGAGATCTCAGCCGTGTAGACCTCTGCCCCTGCTTCGACAGATTTCTCGAACCCATCAAGTCTGATAAGTGCAAGTGCTTTCTCGATGGTTTCCTCAACAATCTTGTAGTCGCAAATCTGGTCCTCGATTTGCCTCGTGAGGGCGGCAAGATGGTTGCTCGGTATATTCCGATCATCCATATAAAGGCGTTTAAGCTCATCATAAATCACCCACAGGTCAAGGCGATATGTAGCTGCTAGGTCAACCGCAGCCGAGTACAGATCAATCACTCTGTCCTCGGCATAAATGGCTTCAGTGTCACCAGTCTGTTTCAGCACCTTGTCTGAAGCCTTTTGCTCCGCAACAGTATATGTTGACTTGAGAAGTGCCGGTGCCTCGGTGACGATCGGCTTGATGAGACTCATCGCCTCATTGGAATCATCCCTTCGCACCACCGTGCGCACCAGTTCTTTTACCAGTAACGGAGGGATGTCGAGCCTTCTGAGTTTAATGGTCGTTCTCAGTCCCCGAGACAAAGCTCGGTTAAGGTCGCCGACGGATTCGCCGTACGTCTCTTGCAGCTGCCGATCCAAGATAGAACGGTTGTCAGATGACAAATACACCCTTGCTTTAATGTTGTTGCCGGCGACCTGCCGGAGACAACGACAGGTCGCCTGTAGCACGAAGTTGTTGCTGGCCTTCAATTTTCGGGCTAAGGCGCAGGCAAAGAGAGCAGGAACATCCCAGCCTTCCACCCCCCTATCAACGAGTAGCGCGATTCGATGTGGAGAGTCCTTGAACTTGAATCGGTCAAACTCGGACTTGCTTTCCTTTGCGGTGTGGTGCTCCAAAATAATGGACTGGGAAAGACCGAGCTGCGCGAGCTTGCGCTCGATAACAGGGCGAAGAGCTGTAACGTCATCCGTCTGAGGAAAATATATGGCCATCTTGGCTGGTGTGCCATCTGGTAAGCTAACTTTCCCGTAGTCCTTGAAAAAGTCCTCAACGACATAAGACAGATAGGCCCCGATATCGTCGTCAAATGAAAAGGAGTGGATATTGCCAGCCACTTCCTTAAGTATGCCGTCGTTGATGCCCCGAGAAAGGCCATACCACACTACTACATCCCGAAGGATTTGACGTTTGAAGTAGGGAGTGCCTGTCGTATTAATCACGCAAATCACGTTCGTGCTTGCAGCGAGGTAATTAACAGTCTTGCGCACTTTCTTCAACTCGGCGTTTAATGATTGCCCGTAGGTGTGATGCGCCTCGTCGGAGAATACGGCCAGATTCGGCAGACTGGCAATGGACTGCAATCTCAAATTGGCTATTTCAGATTTCGCCTCCTCCTCCTTCTGCGATGTAAAGAGTTGCCCGAGGTCCGATTTACGGATGGTTTCCTTCTGTATGCGAATCTTTTCAGTATTGGTGACGATCACATTATAGTAACTCCCTGGTATTATAGGGATTTTAGTCTCACCGTCGCGGGTGAAGGTGAGCTTAAGTGAAGCCGAAAACGGCTTGTATAGTCTTGGCGGAAGAACCCGGTTGTATGGGGTCTCGGCGAGCTGCCTCAGACTCTCTATGATGGTCTTGCCGGGAGCAAAAACCAGAGCGTTCTGCACGAATGGCCCATCAGGGTATTCCAGCGCCATGGCGAACTCAGTGGCAAAAATGGCTCCAATTAACACAGTCTTGCCAGCGCCCATCGCCAGGGCGAAGATGTAGCTCGGATAGACAAGAATAAGACTCTCTCTGAGTGCCTCTAAGCGAAACTTATGAGCGAAGTCATCGTCGGTCTTAATTCTGGATATGATGCCTTCAATACTGCCTCCATCAATAACAGAATCCCTCATCTCTGGTTGGTCAAGGCCCAAGGCGCCAAGGAGTTCCGTGATCTTGGGGTACATTTTACGATATAGGTCAAAAACAAGCGGGGTGCCCTCGCAAAGTCTCAGATACCAGTAAGTTTCCAACGCCCGCAACTGAGGTATGCGTAGCCTGAATCCTTCGCCATCTGGAGCGCCGGCCCACTGCAATATTTCACTAATTGAGGAGTACTCCCTAGAGGGGTATCCACGTGAGCGCCACTTGCCGACCTCTTCAGCTAGCTTCTCGTATAGGCTCATTTATCCAGCGTCACCGTTGTACTCACTCAAATTATAGACCTCAGAGAATAGTCATTCAACAGCAATGAATGTCTGCCTATCAAGTAAATAGCGGAGGCTTCGTATACCTGGCGGGTGAAGGAGAGTCTACGGCGTTATTCAACAGAAGCGACTGAACGGCCTTAGGTTCCTTGTCTTAGCCAGTTTTGGGCCTTCCTCATTACCTTGGTGCGGTTATCTCTGGGCACCAGGAGCGCTTCGACTTCAGGATGGCGTTTGATTTCGCCGGCAATTCGAGGGGCACCGTACCAATCAGGCCTACTACAAATGGCGTGTTATACCCCAGAGTACCCAATTACTGGGACGTGATAACATATAGTATAATCCGAGGTGTGGCAAAGCGGAAAGCAGAGGTATCCAAGGAAAGACAAGCAAACACGTACGCAGAAATGTGGCACGCGTCCTATGTCATGCTGGAGAAAGCGAAAGAAACCCCCGAAGGATCATACTATCAATTGATGGCCAGTCTTATCTTCACTGCGTTTACGCTGGAGGCATTTCTCAATCATATAGGCCAAAGCATATTCAAATGCTGGGATGACCTTGAGCAACTGTCGCCACTGAGAAAGCTCAATCTCATCGCAGAAACGCTCGAAATCCGCAAGGATGAGGGTAAGCGCCCGTTTCAAACAATCTCTAAACTCCTCAGATTCAGGAATGACGTTGCCCATGGCAAAACTGTCCACCTGAAATCCACAGACCAGATTACGGTCGTGGATTCCGAATTTGATCAACATATGCGAGACTCACTTCAAACTCCGTGGGAGCATTACTGCAACTTAGAGAATGCCGAACGGGCACGAGAAGATGTGGAGGAAGTTTGCCATATAATTCACAGGACCTCCGGCTTGACCGGTGATATCCTCTTTTCTTTTGGCCTGCAGGTCAGCTCGGCAACCTTGCTTCCCGAGGACTAGGATCCTTTCTGAAGCAGCGCAGGCGAACAATAGCGGTAGTACCTCGAAGGCATATTATGACGGAAGGGGCGGGTGGCAGTAGGAGCGTGATCATTCTCCCCCTTCGATTAGCCAGCTTAAGACTTTCTTCATTACCGCAGTGCGGTTATCTCCGGTCACCGGGCGTGTCGACTTCAGGATGGCATTTGATTTCGTCGGAATTCTGCGGACGCCATCCAATCAGGCCCACTACAAATCAGGTATTATGCCCGGAGTAAGAACAAAT
>JAOUFU010000662.1 GCA_029858035.1 Phycisphaerae bacterium | reverse complement strand
GATTTGCTCTTTACCAATGAGAACTCTATTGTAAACATTCACAACGGCACAATAGATTGTTTCGGAGCTTATGACAATAGCCTTGTTAACCTTTATGCTTATGATGTAGTGCTCCATCCTGTTGATGATTATGAAGAAAGCTGGATAGAGGGTAAGTATTATAGCAATAACAATTCATTTACACTTGGAGTTTGGCATAAGGACCATTTCGCACACGTAAATATAGTTCCAGAACCAACGTCGTTCTTATTATTTGCCTTGGGGGTACTTTTCTTCAGAAAGCGTTATTAAAGCTTAAATTTCAAAAATTGTTTTAAGGAGAAAACAAAATGCTGCTCGGAAAGAAACTTGCCGTAAGTATCATATCCCTAATTATTTTCGTCCCCTTCATGTTCAGCATAACACATGCCAGGTCTGTCTATGTAATCACTGACTGGGCCAGCACTGTAAAGGTGTATGATATTCAGGTTGACCAGATTGTAGAGCAGGCAACCGCAAAGAATTTAGCCGACCACGGCGGGGCGGTTGGCCTTGCCCTCGACCCTGGTTCCGAAATGTTGTTTGTCACCTACGAAGGCTCAAATATTATTGAAATGGTCAACGCAAAAACCATGATTTTCGAAGAAACACGAGGGTAAATTTTGTAAAAATTTAGGGAATGCAATCAACATTTGCGGATTCGTCGGCGGCATATATATGTAGAAGTAAAATCAAAGGTTTAAGTTTGGTTTTTATTTGACTTTACAAGGCCGAAAATGGTAAAATTGTAGGAGAAAGGAGCGAATAAAATGGAACGAAAATTGAAGGATAAAGCTATGAAAACGAAAGTTATAACAATTTTAGCTGCGGCTGTAATTCTCTTTTTTACAGCATCTGAGCTTACAGCCGTGGAAGATAAAATCTTTACCTCCAGCGGCCAGATACTTGAAGGTGAAGAGTGGAGCAACGTCTACATCTACAATGACGACACAATAGTTGATATGTTAGGCGGAGATGTCGATGGCATAGGAACATACGATGCAAGCACAGTGAACGTCAGCGGTGGGCACGTAAATACGATTGACGCTCTCGAATATAGCACGGCGAACATCTCAGGTGGTTTCGTGTATGGCCTTCATGCCAAGAACAACAGCATAGTCAATTTTTCTGATGGTGCCAGCGGTGTTTCTATAGGCGCCGGTGATTTTGGTAAGTTGAATATGTACGACGGTACTACAGATCTCATGGGTGTCATTGACTCAGGTACTATAAACTTGTATGGCGGTCTTATAACCGAGTCCCTTGGTGCTTGGAATGACTCAGTTGTTAATATCTATGGTTATGATTTCAATTATGATCCGATGGGAGGTTCTCTGGATGGTGGGCAATTGACAGGTTTTTGGCTTGATAGTACTGCATTCACAATCGACCTGTATGGAACAGAAACTTATTCACATATTAACTTAATACCTGAACCAAGTACGTTAGTACTTTTTGCGATTGGCTTTTTTTTGATAAAAAGAAAAACATAAACTACATTATTCACATCCATTAAAAGGGAAAGGAGTTCCGATAATGCACTCTACAAAAAAAATCATTCAACTCTGCTCATTCATTGTTCTCATTTTAATTGTACTTTTTACTCATACTGCACATGCCAGGTCAGTCTATGTAATCACTGACTACGAAAGTACCATCAAGGCGTATGATATTCAGGGCGACCAGATTGTGGAGCAGTCAACCGCAGAGAATTTAGCGAATCACGGAGGGGCGGTCGGCCTTGCCCTCGACCCTGGTTCCGAAATGTTGTTTGTCACCTATGAAGGCTCAAATATAATCGAAATGGTCAATGCTAAGACAATGATTTCTGAAGAAAATCCGGTAACGGTTCCCGGAGCCAGTAACTTAGCTGGAATTGCATTCGACAATACAAAACGAAAACTCTATGTTGTACAAAGAGGAGACTACAAACTCTTCGTCTACCTTTGGAATCCTGTTGATAAAACACTGACCCTTGAAGGTGGTACTTATAAAATTCTATATGGCCTGCTTTCACCATACGCTTACGGTATTGCACTTGACGAAAACAAGGAGCAATTGTATGTGAGCAATACTACAAGCACAGTACACTATTACGATACAAATAGTTGGAATCACATTGACAGTGTTGATGTGAGCCGCGGGGCGGTCGGAATCGCTGTTGACCCCAACAGACACTATCTTTATACCGGCTCATGGAGCGGAACAGGCGGAGACCACACGTTCCTCGTGAGAACCGATATATCGGACATAAATAATCCCACCTGCGACGAATATGATGTCGGGGTGTGTGTGGTAGGTCTTACAACGGACGAGCAGACCGGGCTTGTATATATCACCGATCAATCCTATGAAATCAAGATTTTTAACACCTCCACCTTTCCGTCCGATCC
>JAOUFU010000661.1 GCA_029858035.1 Phycisphaerae bacterium | reverse complement strand
GCTTAAATTTAAAAATGGGAGCGGGTCCGCTGGGATTTGAACCCAGGACGTTCAGCTTAGAAGGCTGACGCGCTATCCGTGTTGTCTACGCGTTACTGAAGTGTAGCGCATAGCCAATTATCCGTGCTGCGCCACGGACCCTTTTTCAAATAAAGATGATAGGTTTGTCTTAAGGATATCTGTCTTTGAAATAGGCTAAAAAATTATGCGGTGATAATGCAACTGAGTACGTGCAGGGTTGGAGAATGAGGTATTCAATTTTTTTAGAAATAAAGGCGGGGTTCCTTTAGCGAATTACGGGTTTGCTGATTCTCTTCAAGCTAAATGGAATGTTCATTGTCAACGCTTTTGCTGCAATGTTGGGTTTTAATAGAACGCTTTAAACGGTAACACCTCTGATCTAAGAGGTAAACCCAAAAATGCTGACGTCGTTAAATTCTTATTTAAGCGATGGATAGCTTACTGGCTGTATGACAAAGATTAAGGCTTTGGCTTTGTTTTCTGGTGGTTTAGACAGCATTCTCGCCACCAGGCTGATTCTTAACCAAGGCATTGATGTTGTAGCTTTAAACTTTGCAAGCCCTTTTTGCTTCTGCGAAAAAGGCGGGTGTGGCGTAACTGAAGTTGCAGAAAAGCTGGGGGTGCCACTTAAGGTTGTAAACGTCGGCGATGATTATTTGAAAATGGTGCGAAAGCCCAAGCATGGTTATGGCAAGAACATGAACCCGTGCATCGACTGCAGAATATTCATACTTAAAAAGGCGAAGAAACACGCCGAGGAAATGGGCGCGTCGTTCATCTTCACAGGTGAAGTTCTCGATGAAAGACCCATGTCGCAACATTTCAAAGCCATGAAAATAATTGAAGAGGAGGCTGGCTTAAAAGATAAAATTTTGAGGCCGCTTTCCGCGCAGTTGCTGCCTGAGACGTTTATTGAGAAAAAAGGCTTAGTTGATAGAGAAAAGTTGTTAAATATTCGCGGTAGGTCAAGGAAGCCGCAAATCAAACTCGCTGAGAAATTCAACATAAAGGAATATCCGGGTCCAGCTGGTGGGTGCTTGCTCACGTACAGGGAGTACGCAGACAAACTGCGAGATCTTTTCAAGCATAAGAAGAAGTGTTCGATGGCGGATGTTACTTTGCTGAAAGTTGGTAGGCACTTCCGATTTGGCGAAAACAAGATAATTGTTGGAAGAAACGAAGCGGAAAACAAGCTTTTAACCTTTAAGAAGGGGCGCAACGACTATTACTTTGAAGTCCCAGCCATCGGAAGCCCAATAACGATTCTTCAAGGAGCCAAAACCAAAAAAGCCATTGAAGCGGCAGCAGCGTTAACGGCGTTCTATTCAGACGCAAAATGCGGTGAAGTTAACGTTAACTTCGGCAGAGAAAACTTGAATAGGTCTGTAACCGTATCCCCTCCTGCTCGCGCCAAGGTGGAAAAGCTTCGTGTTGGTAATTGAAATGAGGCTTTTTTGAGGTTTCTGCACCTCTACTCCATGGGTCTTTTTTTCCGTTTGAGAAAAATATTTTAATGCACAATGAGACAACAATATAGTTGAGGAGTCTACATGCCTACAGCGTTTGTGTTGATAAACACCGAAATAGGTTCCGAGTCAGATGTACTTAAGGAGCTTAAAAAAGTCGAAGGCACCGAAGAAGCTTCTGCAGTCTACGGAGTCTATGACATAGTTGCACGAGTTAAGGCAGACACCATGGACAAACTAAAAGAAATAGTAACTTGGCGCATCCGCCGACTTGACAAAGTTAGATCTACGCTGACAATGATCGTAGTAGAAGAACGATAGGATCTCGCAAAAATTTCCCTTTCTTTTGTTCCCGTTTAGCAAAACGATTAATTAGCCAGCTAGCCACTTAAAAAGCCCTTGTTGTCAATTTGATACAATCACACAGCGCGCGCTTACACTTGTTTGGTAGGTGATGAGTGTAGTGGAAGTATTGAAATGCTCATGGTGCGGCTCCAATTTTCAAAATGCAAAAGAGTTGGATATACACGGCAGAAACTATTATTGCAAAGAAGTTAACAGCGCAAGTTTCTTTTTTCTTGAAAAATCCAAAAACTAAGGGCAATTACGTTGCCAAATATGATTCTTGTCAAATGTGACTGCATGTGTACAGTCACATACTTTTAAATTTTTTAATGCTGAAAAGAGAATGTGCGTCTTCGAGGTAGTGGGAAGTTGGGAGAATTCTTCAAAGTCAAAGTGGATATCTCCACAGTGAGGCGAGCTGCATTAGAAATTCTCACTATGGGCGGATGCGCACAGTTTTTTGCAGGTTGGATTGCGAGGTTTGGAAACCCACCATGTCTTTTTTGTATTCCCCTTGAGCGAGATAGAGCACCCGAACCTCTGAGTCCAACCACCCAAAAATAAGATTTTTTACTCTGCGCAA
>JAOUFU010000660.1 GCA_029858035.1 Phycisphaerae bacterium | reverse complement strand
AGCCAGCTAAGAATAACCCGTCGGTAATACTAACAGACATAATTAATTTGTCAAACATATGCTTGACAGATAGGTAGACGAAACTCTATTATTTCTTCGATACTAGAGCAGACTTATAGCCAAAAGGAGGGAAACATGGTAAAAAAGCCGACAATATATCTGGCAGGCATCCAATGTAGCCCCGGACTAGATGATAAGTTCAACAAGTGGTACAACGAAACACACATTCCACTTCTGTTTAAGTCCGAACACGTTATGTCTGTGACCCGATATAAGCTGGTGCCTGTAATCGAGGGGCAAAACAACCCTATGTATCTGACAACCTACGACTTCAAAGATAAGAAGGGCGTCGAAGCGTGGTTTGCAAGCCCCTTTATGGCCGCTGCCGTAGCTGACACAAAGAAAACGTGGGCAGAGGAAGGGTTTGATGCACCCTGGCAGGCGGTGTATGAGCCCATCACGACATGGCGGAAGTGACCACTCAAAAGCAAGTAGTGATTATTCTTGATAGGAACGCCCTCCACCTGGGTAATTATGAAGAGACAACGGCACACACATCCCGTTCCTCATGGAGTCTAAGCACCTTTTGGATGTGAAGTGTTATCAGTTGCCGGTATGTGGGTTCAATTACTTGAGGAAGAGGTAAACATACTGACCTTGGCAGGGGTATCAGCGGAGCTTTTGCCACTGCAGCTGGCCTTGAAGCTTGTCGATGCTGGAGAACGGTAAGTCTCGAAAAGTATTGTTTTTCGTATCTTGAAGCGGGAAGGTCTAATCGAGCCCGCTGAGGTGCTTGTTTTTAAGGCCGGAGATAGCCAAATCTGTAAAATGGTCAGCAATCGCTTTCGAGCTTAACCTGCCGCTAGAACTGTACCACACAGTCGCCCAATTGCACATGCCAAGGATGGCTTTCGACATCATTCTGATGTCCAGTTTCCTGAACATACCCTTTTCTATCCCCTCTTCAAGAATAGCTACCAAATGGTCTTCGAGACGGTTACGCTGTGCAATATATTCTTCCCTATAAGGATTCCCTACAGCGCGATCCTCTCTGAGCGCGACGCTTACAGCATCACGGTTCGCCTCTATTGCTTTCATTTGAATTTCCAGACTCATGCGTAGTTTTTGCGTCGGCGTCATCTTACTGTTATCTATTGCGTCCAAATGCGGCAGTAAATATTCAAAATATGGCTGAATAACTTCTTGTAGGATTTCTTCCTTATTTTTAAAATAGTGATATAAGCTGCCTTTAAATAGCCCACACTCCTTGGCCAAATCACTCATGCTTGTAGCGTTGTAGCCTTTCTGCCGAAATAACCTTGCCGCAATTATCAAAATCTCTTGTTTCCTTTTATTTTGATCTTCTCGCATAAGATATATTTCCCAAACGTTTGGTAAATCTGTTGAGTAAGATTATCACGAACAGTTTCATGTGTCAAGCATGAGGTGTGCGAGGTACAGCATAAATCAAAAGAATATTACCAGAAGAGGAAAGGTGTTCGAGGCATCGAACGCCTTATCATCAGCTTTATTCTTGAGTAGGCAAGAGAGATGATAATGTCCTCCTACCCAATTATTGGAATTATACTAATTACAATAGGAACGTGTCTATTAATTCATTACATAATTGTAAGTGAAGTTGTTAAACGTTATAGCCAAATATACTGTCCCGCCCGAAAATTCAGACAGGCGAGGGAAATCTGTAATAAATACCCAAAAACGTGTAGGCCAAATCGCCAGAGGTGGGGCGAGTGATAGGTGGTCTTACTCGTAAAGATGATTGAGAGAGATTGAACGTAACCACCATTATTATCCTCTTGACAACCGGAATAGTTCGTGCTAGCATACAAAAGCATTGACCAAACGTTTGGTCAATTATACTGAATATTATGGTACAGCAGTGTTCCGCGCACTTACGTTAAGCGAGACGCAATGTGGATAGAGTGGAAATATGGTAATGGCTTCGCAAAATGGAACGGTGAATGTAAGATTACAGGAATAGTATGGAGATTTTACTGTTATTCCCCTTTCGACGAGGACTGAGTTAGGCGCGCTTGAGCCCACTTGCCTTGGTTAAACAAACTATCATGCGGCAGAGGCAGGAGTGATACCAAAGAATTTGGCAAATCATACCAATGTATTAGTTTTGGTCTGCGACAACTGTTAAATCAAAGGAACGTGTGAATCTGCCACAGAGATGAACTCCTCAAGAAACGGTTACGAGTTGGCCGATAACTTCATAGAGGGGCTAGTTCAAGTCATCAGTATGGCGGCGGCAAATCAATGGGAGGTTTATGATGTCAAGCAGAAGGTTCAAGGTTCTTATCGCGGACCCCATGCTTAGGAGCATGATCGATCATGCGAAAAATAGATTTCCCGAAGATGCAGCCAAGCTAGATTTCGAGGTGGTTGAGCAG
>JAOUFU010000128.1 GCA_029858035.1 Phycisphaerae bacterium | reverse complement strand
AATAGACGGTAATACGGTTGTTATCAACAGTGATGAAGTTAGCGAGCCGGTTGCTGTGCGATACGGGTGGGCGAACAATCCGGTATGCAATCTCTACAACAAAGAAGGTCTGCCGGCAACACCATTCCGAACAGACGACTGGCAGGGTATCACAGCCGACAAAAAATAAGAATTCTAAATAGCTTTTTCCCGCTGATACACCTGTAGCTTGACAGCCAGGGGAGAATAACCGGTTTCTTCCGGTCTGCCAAAACGACGAAAAATCGTTTGACAAAGCGGATTTTAATATTAGCATAATCTTTTTTACTCGTTTTACCACGCATTTGCTAAAGGCATATTTTCCGATAATGAGTTATTCTGCATCTGACTTTTAGAGTCCAGCAATGAATGGATTATTAGCGAACATCCAGGCACCAAGCGAAGAATTGAATATTATCCTTTTGATTGGTATCGCCATTTTCGGCGGCACAGTGGGAGCGAGGATATTCCATCTATTAAATATCCCCCGCATCGTGGGTTATGTTGCAATAGGGATAGTATTAGGACCTTTGCTGGGCACTATCTCTCCCAAAACAATCGCCGACCTGGAGCCGTTCAATATGTTTGCACTGGGAATTATCGGTTTTTTGATCGGAGGAGAACTTAAACGTGATATCTTTGTAAAGTTCGGTAAACAGGTTATGGCAATCCTGCTCTTTGAAGGCCTGATGGCCTTTGTTCTGGTGGGTACGCTCAGCTTTGCGACAACCTGGTATTTCTCCGATTGGAAAACCGGATTGGCTGTTGGTGTGATATTCGGTGCTATTTGTTCCGCAACAGATCCCGCTTCGACAATGAGTGTATTGTGGGAATATAAAAGCCGCGGGTCGCTTACGTCGATGCTGATAGCCATTGTCGCGCTCGATGATGCCCTTGCCCTGATTTTGTATGCTATCTGCGTAAGTGTTGCCGGGGTGGTCGTAGGGCACGAAGAAGCAGGCTTTCTCGGTGCATTATTTTCGTCCTTCTATGAGATATTCGGTTCCTTGGCAATAGGCATCGCTGCAGCGATACTGCTTAATTGGATTCTCAAACGAACCAACGAACCAGAAAGAGTGTTGATTTTCAGCATAAGCTCAGCTTTGCTGATTATTGGTGTAGCGATAACCCGACAGTTAGACGTTATTATCTCATCTATGGCCCTGGGAGCAACGCTGACAAATATCGGTTCAAGAAAGGTACTGTCAAGTTTTAAGCTCGTACGCAGTTTTTCGGCACCTATTTACGTTTTGTTTTTTGTCCTTGTCGGCGCCAGATTAAGAATTGTCAATTTCGGCCTGCAAGTCATAATCCTCGCTGCCGCATATATTATTGGAAGTATCGTTGGCAAGACCACAGGTGCATGGTTCGGTGCGGTTTATTCCAAGGCCACACCAAGCATACGAAAATATCTGGGCTTTTGTTTATATCAACAGGGCACAATTGCCATCGCTCTGCTGCTTGTGGCAAGCCAAAAATTCGAAGGCCAGCTCAGAGATATGATGTTGTCGGTAATAATATCCGGCGTATTTGTGCTTCAGCTTATCGGCCCCGTGTTCGTAAAAATAGGTTCTAAGAAGTCCGGTGAAGCAGGTCTTAACATCACGGAAGAAGACCTTATCAAGACGTATAAAGTTGGCGATGTTATGGATGCCGACATACCGGTCATGAAAGCAGGACTGTCTTTGAGCGAGGTCATCAAGCTCGTAAGTAACACCGACAGCCTTTACTATTGTGTCGTTGACGACACAGACAAGGTGATAGGTGCCGTTACACTGGACGGTATCCGCAACACCTTCTTCACACAGGAACTAAACGACTGGCTCGTAGCTCTTGACATTGCAGAACCTATCATTGCCAAGGTCACACCGGAGACGGCCCTGTCGGAGGCATTGGAGACAATCAGTCATCTGGACATCGAGTTCCTGCCCGTTGTAACAACCGACAATGGTGATACACATGCAGGAATATTGAGGCAAAGGTCTGTTCGTCGTCGACTCAGTGCGGAAGTTCTGGCCAAACAGAAAGAGGCGGACAATCTATAGAGGCGGCTCAATGCCGGCATGGTCGTCATTTTTTATGGGTGCAAATGAACTTTTAATAACGATATGTATTATAATTCTCTTTTTTTTTGAGGTTAAATAAGCTTTGCTTATAGAGCATCGGCTTCTTGGAATAAATGACAGGACTATTTGGGTAAATCCATTTAGGCAGAGACCAAAATATAGGAAACTCATGAAATGAAAATCGCTAATGTTCTCAAAGAAGAGTGTATAGTAGCTAATGCCCAATTTACCGACAAGGCAGAGGTATTGCGGGAAGTTGCGCGTATAGCCAAGAAAAATGAAATACTAAGCAAGGTCCGTGAAAAAGATATTGTCTCAGGACTTGAGAGCCGTGAAGCCTCAGGCTCAACAGGTATTGGCAAAGGGATAGCCATTCCGCACTGTCGTCTTAAATCCGTACCTGACTTTGTAATGGGAATAATTACGGTGCCATCGGGTGTGGATTTCAAGGCTTTGGACGAGCAAAAGGTCAATATTGTAATCTTCATTATAGCTCCAAAAGCCGAATCAAATCAACATGTCAAGCTTCTTTCCGTCATTTCACAAACACTGCTTATGCCGGGTGTGGTCGAGGAACTTTTGGCCCAGGATACGGCTGCGAGTATACGACAATGCTTTTTAAGGCGAGCGGCATCCGACATAGAAGCCAACGGTGAATCCGGGAAAAGCCTTCTCCATGTGTTTGTTCAGGATGAAAATATATTCAAGGAGATACTTCAGGTTCTGACAGGAATCCCGTCGAGCTCACTCGTTGTTTCAAGCGTGGAAAATACAAGCGCGTATCTTGTGAAAATGCCGCTGTTTGCCGAGTTCTGGAGCGATGAGCCGAGTAAGTTCAGCAGAATTATAGTAGCGGTAGTGGAAAAAGACCTGACCAACGAATCTATACGGCGGATTGAAAGCGTCACCGGTGACCTCAATAAAAGCAGCAGTGTTATGGTAACCGTTCAAGACATTTCATTTGCAGCCGGCTCACTGGGCACTTAGCCTCCGGGACATCGAAAATGACAGCTTTAGCAATGACAACAAATTTGTCTTTTCTCCATATTTCCGATCTGACTCTTTTGGGCGCGGCGATGATTGTTGCCTTTTATGCAGGTAAAGCCGTTCGGTTTGCCAAACTTCCGTCCCTGATCGGCTATATGATTGTCGGCGTCATACTCGGTCCCTCGGTCCTGCATCTTTTTGACGATTCTTCGATGGAACGGCTTTCGTTTATTACACAGATTGCTTTAGGATTTGTTGCCTTCAGCATCGGTTCCGAGCTGAATCTATCCTCTTTAAAGCGTCTGGGTACAGGAATCATTTCCATAATCTTCGCAGAGTCTTTCGGTGCTTTCTTTATAGTCGTTATTGCTTTATATCTGCTGACCCGCGATTTACCAATGTCATTAATCTTCGGCTCTATGGCACCGGCCAGCGCGCCGGCGGGTACTGTTGCCGTCATTCAGGAATACAGGGCCAAAGGCAATTTGACAAAGGCGCTTTATGCGGTGGTGGGATTCGACGATGGGCTTGCAATTATCATTTTCGGCTTTGCAGCCGCCTTGGCCAAGAGACTTTTGATAATGGAGGCTTCAGGTGTTTCAGAAGGCATTCTGGCGACCCTTTTAGACCCGGCCAGGGAAATCGGCCTGAGTTTAATAGTCGGGGGATCGATTGGATTGTTGTTCTATCATTTAGTCCGCAGATTACAAAGCACACGCGATATTTTAATTCTTGTTTTTGGTTTCATTCTTGTGAGTACGGGCCTGTCAATAAGATGGCATTTGTCGTTGATTTTAACGAATATGGTCGTCGGCTTAGTTTTTGCGAATACACGGCACGAATCGCTGCTTCATCGCGTTACGAATCCGCTGCTGGATGTGATGCCGCTTCTGTTTGTTTTATTTTTCTGCCTGGCCGGTGCTCATTTGATGCTGTCGTCCCTGCCGGCTCTCGGTGTTATCGGGGTGGTTTATATACTTGGGCGCTCGGCGGGTTTAATCGGAGGTGCACGTATCGGGGCTGCTTTTGGTCACATGGAGGACAAGATTAAGAAATATGTGGGATTGGGGATACTATCTCAGGCCGGCGTTGCTATCGGTTTGTCTCTTATTGTAAAACATGAGTTTACCTTACTTGACGCCAAATATAATCTTCCGCATGCCCTTGAAATCGGTTCATCAGTCCTTGCAACCATTACGGCCACGTGCATCTTCTTTGAAATAATCGGGCCGATTCTGACAAAAATAGCACTGAAAAAAGCAGGAGAAATACCTGGTACTGAACAGAATTAAACAGATTTTGCGAGACGCTAAAAATTGATAAAAAATATGCAGATTTACCGAATTACTTCTGCGAACTTTAAGACCGAATGAATCTGATCTCTATATACGGCAGTATCAGAAATACTTTAACAACACAGGCGTTAAATGACTGGTTGGTGGCACTCGATATTATGGAGCCTGTCAACGCCACGGTGACGCCGGACATGCCACTGTGGGACGCGTTCAAAAAAACTTGAAGCCCTGATATCAAGCATTTGCCGGTCGCAGCTTCCAGCGAAGATGGCATTTTTGTGGGTGTTTTGAGCTGTCGTGCTGCTCGTCGGTCGCCAAGCACAGAGATATTGTCACAACAGCAAATAGCGGACGGCATCTCCGGCCCTGAGGCTGTCCCTTCGCAGTGAGAACGGGAATTTGGTATGCAGGACTATGACGAATGTTTTTGGGTTTCTGTTTCTTGACAGACGGTGTTTTTGATGTTATTTGTAATGATGTTATATATTGGAAAGGAAAACGATTATGGATGAGATTTATCTATATTTATCAATGACACCGGAGGCCCTTATTGCCTCGATGCTGCCTCCCGTTGCCTTCGGTATCTATTTGGCGGTGGGAACCAAGAAGAGGTCCGGGGGGCAGGCTATGTACTTCGACCTTAAGAATGATTTTCAGAGCGAATACTTTAATCTATCGAGCATTGCCGACCGTTGCGTACGCCATTCCGATGGTCAACCCAAGCACTCCGTGTATATAAGCATCTATCGTGTCCTGGAGCACGTGCCTCTTGAGGTTGTAAATAACCTTTATCTTTCAACCAGGGATGGGCAGGTACTTAAGCTTCAACAAGAGAAACAACCATCACAAATTGAAGGAAACTATTACCTCTACAAGGAGATTTGTCCGGTTCATCCTCTGATAGCCAGCTCTCTGAATCCAAAGGAATTTTGCCGATTTATTACGGACCCATCCAAGCCGATTTATGCGCCGAAGATATGCTTTGCGGAAATGAATCTGGGAGAGATGGCCGAAGATCCGGAAAACGGATGCGCCGACAACCTGCCATATCACCATTTGAACCACATCCGCGACTGTCTGCTGGAACTGAATAGTCAGGATAAACACACGAAGACGGTTGACAGAATAGAGCCGTTAGAATACCAGTACCGCTGCGTCAAGAGTGGTTTTTTCCTCGGCGACTATAACAGCTTACTATACTTTCCATTTCCACCGCTCCAAGAACTGGAGAGTAAGTATCATAGATGGTGGCGCTCAGCCGACCTCTAAGTATCGTAGGTTCACCCAACATTAATTAAGCTGGTTCACATAAGCCACCTGCTTAATATTGCTTTGGGTGAAGATGGTAGATGTATTGGATTTTTTTAAACATTGTGGGATTCGCAGGTCGCTTAGTGCAGCGCAGAGGTGTTGTCACGGCAGCAAAAAGCCGATAGTATACATAGGATTTCGGTTTCAGAGAAATACAGGAAAATCGGGACCGCTATAGTGTTCGATACGCACAATTTGGACATAATTTCGAAAATGGATTAATATGATTTATTCATCCGTTAGTGCGATCGCTGATATATTCGGCCACTTTAATTTGGCCTTGTTGTTCGGACTTATTATTTTGGGCGGTACGTTTGGAGCACGCCTTTTTCAAAAATTTCATATCCCCCAGGTTGTCGGCTGCATTGTCGTCGGCATACTGCTGGGTGACGTTCTCAAACTCATAACTCCAAAAACCATTGAGTCACTTGAGCCTTTAATGATGTTCGCCTTAGGTCTCATAGGTTTTATGATTGGAGCGGAGCTTCGGGCCGAGATATTTAAAAAGTACGGCAGGCAATTTTTCATCATCCTCTTTTCTCAGGGTTTGGGGGCTTTTTTACTGGTCATGATTACCGGTTCAGCCATTGTATGGCTTGCTCTGCCCTCCATTGTTGAAAACATCGACGCGGTCCATAGAGTGCACACTTCGCTTGCAATGGGACTTTTGCTCGGCGCCATCGCCTCGGCCACCGCTCCGGCAGCAACGGCAAATGTTTTATGGGAATATAAAACAAGAGGACCATTGACGGCGGCGGTCCTGGCTATCGTGGCACTGGATGATGCGCTGGCGCTGCTGCTCTACCGTGGTGCGGCAACAGGAGCCAAGGCGCTTATTGGCACCGGCCAAAGCTCAGTATTTAACACAACGCTTATACTGCTGGCTGAAATTCTCGGAGCCATCCTGCTGGGATTCCTGGCAGGTGTGCTTCTGTATTATCTTTTAAAGTTTGTAAGGGCCGACGATAAAATTCTGGAATTTGCAATTAGCTGTCTCCTGCTTGTTGTCGGAATTTCCATGATACCTAAAATCGATCCGATTCTGCCTGCCATGGCGCTTGGTATAACGATTGCCAACTTAATGCCCCGGCAGAGTAAGAGCACTTTTCAGCTTGTCGAAAAATTCTCGCCCCCTGTTTATACCGCATTTTTTGTGCTCGCAGGCGCCCACATGCAATTCGGCAAATTAGGCATCTGGACGCTTATAATGATAGTTGTATACACACTTTTCCGGGCAACCGGCAAGATATTCGGCTCCTGGTTCGGTGCTAGGTATTCAGGTTCGGCAGTTACTGTTCGTAAGTACTTAGGGATTTGTCTGTTGCCACAGGCAGGTGTAGCGATTGGTCTGGCTATCCTGGCCAGCCAGCAGTTCAACACCGCTCTCGGGCATACTATTATCATGGTCGTAATGACAGCGACATTTTTGATGGAAATACTGGGGCCGATGCTGGTTAAGGTGGGCGTAAAAAAAGCGGGCGAAGTAGGCTTGAATATTACCGAAGACGACCTGATAAAAACTTATAAAGTTTCTGATATAATGGATACCGAACCGACAAGTATCCCACAGGAGCTGCTGTTACAAGAGATTCTCGAGGTGTTCAGCACCTCTGAAAATGAGTACTATCCTGTCATTGACGGTCAATCCCGTATAATCGGAGTGATCACCATCCCGGATATTAAGGAGATGTTTGCGAACAGGGAATTCGCCGGCTGGCTGCTGGCCTGTGATGTTGCCGAGCCGGTACGGGACAAAACAAATCCGAACAGGCCGCTTGAGGAGGTGATGGAGTGGATGAAACGATATAATCTGGAAAATATACCGGTAGTAGCCAGTGACCAGAGCGATGAGCTTGTTGGTGTTCTGGACTATAACAAAGCACTGCGTAAAATAAGCGCCGAAGTCCTGCACAGACGCAGGACGGCAGAAGAGATGGCTATAACAACAGGTAAGTTGAATTAACAGTCTATAGACTAAGAAACAGGAACTTAAAATTAAAACGGTGGGATTTTGATGTGTTTTTCTTTTCCGAAAAGTAAGAGACTCATTCGCGGACGCCAGTTCAAAGACGTTTTGGACCGCGGCCTGCGCACCAGTGATAGAGTGCTTACTCTGTATATGGCCCAAAACGATTGCGGCCACCCGCGATTGGGTGTCTCGGTCGGCAAATTCTGGGGCAATGCGGTTATGCGTAATCGGTTAAAACGGCTTCTGAGGGAAGCCTTTCGACAAAGCCAGGACCAGTTTCCCGCCGGCTTCGATTATGTGCTCATGATTTCGCGGAACTGGGGAAAATCAGATAAATCAGGCCTTAAAGAGGCAGTAAAGCAGCTGACATTTGAGCAGGTAAGGGCTTCGCTGCTGGCTCTGGTAAAAAAAGCTGGAATATCGGTTAATGGAACGGTGAAACGGTGAGTCAGAAAAAATTGATGCCAATAGGTACGACCGCAAAAAAAGCTGGCATTTCCCGGCAGTCTTTGCAATACTACCTCATGGTCGGTCTGCTCGAGCCGACGGAAGTTACGCCGACCGGCAGACGGATGTTTGATGAGAAAATTATTGAGCGAATTAAGCTGATAAGAAAACTCAACGAAAGCGGCTATCCTTTGCGTGCCATAAGGGAGTTGTTTCTGGAAGGCCGGACCAATTTGAAAGGAAGCAAAAAGTGAGTGATTATGAAACCTCTGAAAGAAGGCGGAATTTAATTGTAGGCATTTTCGTAGTAGGTGCATTAGGTGCGCTCCTATGGCTGATATTTCAGTTCAGAGATTTGCCGGGTGCCGTCACAAAACTCAATTCATTCCCGGTATTCGTTCAATTCCCCACTGCGCCCGGAGTACAAAAAGACACTCCCGTGCAATTTTGCGGCTATCAAATAGGCAGAGTGTCAAGTGTCATGTATCCGGAGCCGCGTCGGGATTTGAATACCGGTCAGGTGTATCATCAAATATTGGTTGTCCTTAGTATTGATAAGAAACACGCTAATATTCCCTCGAATGTCGAGGTGAAACTGATGACGCGTGGTTTGGGCAGCAGTTTTATCGACCTCAAGGTTGACCCCGCCAATATACCCTCACCGAATGAACCGAATGCTTTTTTGGCCGCCGAAACACTGCTTCAGGGCTCGACCGGTATGACCAGTGAATTTTTCCCGGAGGAAAGCCAGAAAAAACTGGAGGTGCTGGTTGACAAGCTATCCGCCCTTGCGAAGAACATTAACGATGTTGTTGGTGATCCCAACGCCAAAAATGACTTCAAGTCGATTCTGGCCAATCTGTCCGTTGCATCCGGGAAAGCCACAGATATGTTCGAAGAATTCCGAAAATTCTCTGTTACAGGCACTGCAATGTTGAAAAGCTTTGAGGGCAACGCAGATAAGTTCGTTACGTCTATTGCTGCAACCAGTGAAGAATTAGGCAAAACGCTGGCGGAGATGCGCGTGACCCTGGAAAAAGTAAACAGCGGCAAGGGCTCAGCCGGCAAGCTGGTAAATGATGCGCAATTGTACGAAAGCCTGGTTGAGACTTCCGAGGAAATGCGAAAGATGCTGGAAGAGCTAAGAACGTTCATGGCCAAGGTCAACGAGAGAGGTTCTGTACCTATTAAGTTCAAGTAAGGCTTCTCTCGCATCCCGCGCAGCCGCAGGTAGCTTCTTTTTTCCCGGTAGGCCGGGTCTACATTTCCAAACCGAGTATTCAATTCTATGAGTTTTTTATTGCCGGCAATTTTGCAGGGCGTATTTCAGTGCCCAGTCGATAAACATTGCGTGATTATTATTTTTGTATGTGTCATCCGGGTTTTTACATCCTGCCTGAGCTTTCTTTATCTGCTCGGTAATCGGCCGGGCTTTGTTACCAATGCCTTGGATTTCACGAGCAGCGTGCAGGACAACTGTTTCCCGCCGGTCTTCAAGGCCTCCGGCCAATACAGGCAAGGCGCTTTCACACAGGCCCAGTTTGCATAATGCGCCGGCAGCGGTGAATCGAACGACTGGATTTTCGTCGGTCAATGCCTTAGTCAGTGCCTTTTTGGCGGGTCCTGCCTCATCACCGAGTGCGCTGATAGCAACAGCAGCCCAATATCGAACGCCGGCATCGCTGTCTTCTAATAACTCGATAAGCTTCGGTAGTACTGCCCGTCCTTTGTTAACCAGCTCGGCGGCCTCCAGTATGCGCTTTTGAGAATATTTGCCGGGATCTCGTGCAATTTCGTATGGTGTTGAACCTTCAGCTTGAATGTGCATTTGCCCCTCCGGCAGCAGGCCTATATCATAACTCCGGGCCATCCATTTACGGTGCTCTTTGCGCATACGTTCGAGGATGTGCCGATGCTGGGCTGATTCAGCCAGGTTATT